>QQUB01000171.1 GCA_008501835.1 Bacteroidota bacterium | reverse complement strand
TTGTTTCATGTGGTTTGATGTTGTTTCATATTGTTAAAATGATAATTCCTTGCGTCCCTTGCGCTTCCTTGCGCACTTCGCGGTTAAACTCTAACTCTCAACCCAAAACTCACACCCGACTGAAGACTGCCAACTGGTACTGGTACTGCCAACTGGTACTATTCTCCTCGACAAGGTTCCGCCTTTTCTACCCACATATCCACTCAAAGGCATAACCTTGATAAACCTCACACCCAACTGCAGACTGTGGACTGAAGACTGCCAACTGGTACTGGTACTTTCAACTGTCTTCTCAGTGATTATACACCACCATCACCTGCAATCCACTTCCGGCAAATAAATTCTCTCCCGTAAAAGTCTGAGTCGGAATATTGTAAGTTTTCGGATTTACAAATCCCATTACATACAAAGAGAAATTATTAAACTGCTTCTGCCAGGTCAAAAAATTATAGGCCTGCTTATTGCCCCAGTCGAAATAAACTATTGCATTGATGTTGTCAAAAAATCCAATCGGGTAGTTCAGATTCAATAGGGTGAAAGTTGCCGTCTCTTCAAACTCAAATGGCTGCTCTCCGAAACCGGCAATCAGTTGCTCCACAATTACATTCAGTCCATTACCAATGCCGAAAGTGTAGTCCAATCCCAGGTTAATGATCTCCTGGTTGGTGAACATACCCATGGGTTCACTTTTATTCACCCAGGTCGCTTCAAACCAGCAGCCAACTGTCAGGTCAAACTTGGCATCCACGCCAATCTTGTTTTCCGCCACTTTCTCATACTGGAACTCCGGCAAATAAAATGACCTACTATCCGCAGTTCTGTGATGAAAAGTAATGGCTGCTTCTCCCCGGGGCACAGGAGTCTGGAACCGGCCACCGAACTCAGGTACTTTACCGTGAGAGGGGACCACCTCCCAGCCTTTGTTATTATCGTTGCCATACAAACCCCAAACCCATACATTGGCATTATTCAAGAAATAATACCTCGCCAAAATTCCGTAAACACCATTAGTCAATTGCAACGGGTCTCGAGGATCTCTTTGGTCAAACCACATTAATGGGCGCAACAGGGAAGCTGATCCAAAATTGATTTTTTGTAATCCTGCTCTTAGTTCAAATTGTGGTGTGGAGTAACGCCCCCAAATTCTGTAGGGTTGAACATCTCCATCCACATCAAGGCTATCAAAAGGGTGGAAAGCCACCGTTCCGAAAATATTAGCCGAAGCTTCAAAATCAATTTTTCGTTGCTCGGGAAGTCTTACTTCATAGTTCAATTGTGGAATATATCGGGCTCCGGTCCAAAGCGGCAGAGTAGCATTCGGATTGAACAATTCAAAAACCGAAACCTGTCCTTTAAACATCAGAGAATCGCCGGTGTCCTGCGTCTCCTGGGCTGTCATTTTTCCTGTTAGGAAGAAACTTAACAACAACCATATGAGCGGTTTTTTATTCATCGTTTTTGTCTGATCTAGGGAATATCCCGTAGAAAAATATTTTGGTGATTTCCATTATTGCTTCCTGATCTGTATCATACATGGACTTGAGTACCGGGTCATAAATCCACTCCGCCACCTTACCGTTGAAATAGAAAATGAAATTGAGGTTAATGTCCTTTCTAATCCACCCCTTTTTCTGGGCATCGGCATAATCCTCCAAAACCAAATTCACCATTTCCATTCTTCGCTTCTCCCAATAATCATGCAGACCGAGGGTTTTGTCCGTATATATATCCTTGACCAATTCGGAGCTGATTTCTTTGGTACCCTCAAATTTGGCCATGATCTGACGCTTCACCTTTTCTTCAAAAGAAATGTCTTCAGCCATTAAGGCACGGTATTTCTCAAGTCCTTCATCAAACATCTGCTGCAATACCTTTTTGGCCAGATCAACTTTGTTTTCAAAAAACCTGTAAAAGGTCATTTTACTCACCTTCGCCTCCCTGCATACCTCCTGTATGGTTACCCGTTTAATCCCGTGCTTCCAAAACAGATCATGTGCTGTTTTCAGAATATCCTGATACTTTGTATTTTTTTTATGTTCGTCCAAATTTTACGATTTGAACACAAATATACGATTTTTGGTCAATTTTACAAAATTCGTAACATCAGTAAAATATACGTAAACCCAGAACCAACGATTCAAATCAGGCTTTCGAGCTGAAAATTTTTTTAAAGTTTTTTTTACCAAGGGGATTTTGGAGTCATTTTTTGCTTTGGAAATTGCACAGCTGATTATAAAGGAGTAATTTACCATACCTTTCAAAACCCGCTACAACTACCCTGTTGAAAACGAAATTTGGATTAGTATGAAAAAAACTTTTTGGTTAATGATTTTGTCCTCATGGACATGTCTTTCCTTATACGCTCAATCAACCTCGGAACAGGACAGCATTGCTACTTTACAGGAATGTGATTATATGCACCCGTTATTACATAAATTTCCTTCCGGCAATTATGTACCCTTTGCATCGAAATCAATTTCAGAAGACATAAAACTTGGGCAAATCAACTTCCTGGCTATTCTAAAGGGTCAGGTAAGCGGACTATCCGTTTCCAGCAGTTCAGGTTCTCCGGGAGCAGCTGTTTACGGACGCATTCGTGGCAACAATTCGATCCTGAACGACAACGCTCCTTTGATCATCCTGGATGGTTTACCTGTTAACAATGATACCTGGGGATATGGAGTAGGCGGTGTGGATCTATCTAACAGACTCATCGATATTAATCCGGATGACATTGAATCTGTAAAGGTTTTTAAAGGTCCTGCCGCTACAGTGAGACATGGTTTACGAGGAGGAAATGGAGTCATTGAAATCATTACCAAATCAGGGATGGATCGTCGTAACCGAGCCTCCGTTACTTCAAGTATTTGGACCAATAGTGTTAACAAACTACCCGCCCGGCAATCTCAGTATGCCCAGGGCAGACCATCAGGAGGAGTTCCAGTCTGGAGGGGACCTCATACCGGTGAAGGGTTTAGTTGGGGCCCTGAAATCTCCGAACTGGAATTTGATGGCGATGGCAGTTACGAATATGACCCAAACGGCCGATTAGTCCCCAGGGGGACAGGCAACGGAAATCCTGCTGTAGCCTATGATCCATATACCTTTTTCATCGATGGACTTGCCTATCAATTGAATGCTACTGTTGGGGGAACTGCTAAAAAGTCAGACTACCTTTTTTCCGTAGGCAGAACTATTTCCAATGGTTATGCTCCTAAGGCCAATTTTATAAGAAATAACATCTTTGGAAAAGCCAATTATGTTTTTAATTCAACCTTCAGATCTGCTCTTTCGGTCCATATGAGTAATTCACGAGGATACCGTCTGCAAAGAGGCAGTAATATAAAAGGAGTAATGTTGGGCACATTGCGTACAACCCCGACATTCGACAATGGCAATGGAAAAGCCGGAAAAGCAGCAGCAAATGATTTGTCTGCATTCCAATTGGAAAGTGGCGCCCAGCGATCTTACCGGGCAGGTATTTATGATAATCCATATTGGTCTGTAAACAAAAACCCTTTTGACGATGAAAACCTGCGTTTCATTGGTAATTATTCTATGATCTGCGCTCAACCTTTACCTATCCACACCTATCATTGGCTCGAAGGCAGAGTTGGTCTTGATCACTATACGGACAGCAGGAAAAGTGCCCTGGATGTCAACCCGGGAAGGTCTCAAGGTGAGGTCAATATTACCGATCTAAAACAAAATACTTTATTCACCAGCATTACTGCCAACGCTCGCAGAGAATATGATTCCGGATGGTACTACAAGGCACAGCTGGGATTTGATTATTTCCAATTCTACTTCAGAGATACTACTACCAATGGAATAAATATCCTCAATCCAGGATCTTATATTATTGAAAATACCCAAAGTCAGGAAGGGAGCACGGTAACCAGGCAAAGGAAGATGGCAGGAGTATTGGCAGTTTTGGATTTGCGTTATAAAAAATGGCTGACATTTAATTTTTCAGCTCGAAACGACTGGTCATCAGCTTTGCCTCCTAAAACCGGAAGCTACCTCTCTTATGGCGCTTCCGGCAGTATAAACCTGTCGGAAATGTTCAATCCTGAAAATCCTGAAAATTCCGGACAAAATAGGGTTATTGACCATTTAAAGATTAACATTGGTTATGGCAGAATAGCGAATGATGCTCCCACCTACCTTACCCAAAACTACTTTACACCTGTAAGCATTGGTGGTGATGGATTCATAAGTGCCTCGACGCTTCCAGGGTATGAGATTGCCGATTTTTTAGGCAATGATCACCTGAAACCTGAAACCACTACCTCTTATGAAATTGGCCTCTCATTTAGTATTTGGAACAAACTTGCCTTTGACATTTCCTATTATGACGCGTACACCACAGATATAATTTTAATGTCAAACCTTCCGGCATCCAGTGGGTTTCAGAATACCGTCATTAACGGTGGAGAGATCAGCAATCGAGGTATTGAACTGGATCTTTATGCTACGCCTTTGGAAACGACGAAATTTTCCTGGGATCTATCCCTTAACTTCAATAAGGCCAAAAACATTGTTGAAAAAATACCCGAGTTCGCTCAGGACATTCAGCTTGCCGGGTTCACCTCCACCTCTGCCCGGATTTTTGAAGGTCATCCTTATAGTGTTATCTGGGGGGATGCTTTCCTGAGGAATGAAGCAGGGCAATTAGTCATTGACAATAATGGCTGGCCCATGCATGACCCTGAAAAAAGAATTCTAGGGGATCCTAATCCCGATTGGACAGCTGGCTTTTACAATCGAATAAAGATTGGCCAAAAATTATCTGTGAGTGCATTATTGGAAATCAAAAAAGGCGGGGATATGTGGTGCGGCACTTGCGGTGTCATGGATTATTTTGGCGTAACACTACAATCTGCTGAAGAAAGAAACGACTTCATGGTTTTTGAGGGAGTCACCGAAGACGGAAGCCCTAATACTGTAGAGGTTGCCCTTGCAGACCCTCAAAACGGTCTCGGTTCGTATTACAGAGTTCGATATGGATTTGGATACAGCGAAATGAATATAGAAGATGCCAGTTGGGTCAGACTGCGTACCGTAGCGATACAATACGATCTGTTTTTGGGTACTTCCAGAGGAGGTCCTATACACAACATATCATTCAGCTTATTTGCTCATAATCTTTGGCTAAAAACCAAATACCCGGGCATTGATCCCGAAACAAATCTCACAGGACCTTCCAATGGTTTTGGACTCGATTATTACAATATGCCCGGAGTTCGCTCCTATGGCCTTTCTGTAAAACTTGACCTCTAAAAAATTACCCATGAATTATAAAAATATATCCTTCGTTTTTTTGCTGTCCCTAACAATAATCTCTTTTTCCTGTGATTTTGAAACGGACAATGCGTCTCCTGACGAAATAACAGAGGCAAGCCTGGAAGAATTACTGCCCGCCGCCATTACTCAAATGGCACATAATCAATCTGCTCTTTTAGGGAGGAGCGCAAGTGTTATCATTCAAAACCTCTCAGGATTTGATTCAAGTGTTCAGCCTTTTAAGCAGAATCTACTTCCTCCCGGTGGTTTTAACAATGTTTGGAACTATGGCTTTTTTAGCGGTAGTCTGATCCAGGCAAAAACGATCGCTGATATGGCTGAAAAACAAGGGGAAGGAGGTTATGAAGCTGTAGCTAAAATTATTATGGCTCATGAATTTGCGGAAGCAACCGCATCTTTTGGCGACATTCCTTTTTCCCAGGCAGTACAAGGCAATGTTTACCCATTTCCAGAATACGATTCCCAGCAAGCTGTTTATGAAGGTGTACAAAATTTGCTTGATGAGGCCATTCTGCTCCTAGAGCAAAATCCCTTTTCATTATCCGGGGATGTTCTCTATAACGGGAACATGCAATTTTGGAAAAAATTCGCATATGCATTAAAAGCCCGATATCTTTTACATACCTCAAAACGGCATCCGGAAAATTTTAATGAAATTTTGGACATCGTTCAAAACGAAACCTTTCAAAACCTGGAAGAACAACCAGATTTTTTCTGGGGTGCTCAGGTCGGTACCCAAAACCCATTGTATAGTTTTGCAACTGAAAGGCCCAACACATTAATCATTCAACATGGATTCGCAAACAAGTTGGAAACTAATAATGACCCACGGCTGGATAAAATTATGTTTACAGATGGAACTACCTGGTTTTTTTATGATTCTGACAATCCGAACAAATTGGTTTGGGCCAGGCAATATGCTTCTATACCTTTAATTTCATTTGCAGAAATCAAATTCATAGAAGCTGAGGCTCTTTTACAAACAGGAGGAACAACTGAAGAAATCACCGAAGCCCTCAAAACTGCCATTGAATCTTCCTTTTTACAAATGGAAATCGATCCGGAAGATCATACTGACTTCATTGACAATCATTCAGAT
>QQUB01000035.1 GCA_008501835.1 Bacteroidota bacterium | reverse complement strand
TTTGCAAGTCGAATTGATCGACCCTGTTGTAGATACCCTACAGGTATTGATTCCTGAAGGAGAAAGATACTAAGTTAGAGGGCACTTCCATTTGGGATCAGGTCAATACATTGATACGCTTACTTCAGCAAACACATTTTGTGATTCTATTGTGGTCCTTGTATTAGAGGTTGTCGAAATTCCCATCATTTATGATACGTTGCATTTAATTACTTGTGAAAATGAGGGTGTTGATTTTAATGGTATAACCTATGTTGAATCCGGGATTTTTCTTGATACTATTTTCAGTAATTCTATATGGGAGTCGGATTCTGTTTTTATGCTTCAAATTGAAATCATTCCAGGTAATGTCACGCCCATTGAACATCAATTATGTACAGGGGATAGTATATTCATAAACGGCCAATGGTTTTCGGAAGATATCATTTTACGCGATACTCTTTTAAATGCATATGGTTGTGATAGTTTGGTCATTACCTCATTGGTTTTTGCAGATTTGAATGTGAAAATTGAGCAAATCCAACCTGTTTTTTGCCATGGGGATTCTACTGCCATAATCGAAGCCGTAGTTAGCAGTAGTGAACAGGAATATGAGGTGTTTTGGAGTACAGGAGATCAAAATATTACTATTGAAGATTTGCCGGCAGGAAATTATCAGGTAGTGGTTTCTGATGATTTTGGTTGCAAGGCGACAGATTCTATTCAGGTAGAGCAGCCTAAATCTATTAAGGCCTCCTGGGAAACACAGTTAGATTGTAACAATCCTGGTAAGGCATTTTTAAATGTATTATCTGTTTCGGGCGGTACTCCACCATATCTTTATAGTCTTGCTAATCATCAATTTCAGTCTGAGCATAATTTTTTGGTTGAATCACCTTCCTACCAGAATCTATTGATTGAGGATGTTTTTGGTTGTATTGAGAACTATGAAAATATCGAGATTGATAGTGAATTGGAAGTTGAAATCATTTTGGAAGCCCCCTGGATCAGGGCAGGAGATACTATTTTTTTGGAAACCATCGCCAACTTTGCCCCTATTGATGTCCATTGGGATTATTCTCCCTTTCTTTCTTGTTTGGAGTGTTTTGAACCGTTGGCTTTCCCTGAAGAAACAGCTGGGTTTACTGTTTCGATGCAAACAAAGGATAGTTGCTGGGTGGATGCCCATGTGACCATTTTTGTGGATCAGCGGATAGATGTTTATATTCCAACAGCCTTTTCCCCGAACGGAGATGGCATAAATGATTATTTCGCAATTTTTGGCGGAAGCCAGGTTAATAAGATTCTATTACTGGAAATATTTGATCGGTGGGGGAATCTTGTTTTCAGGAAAAAGGATTTTCTGCCAAATGATGAAAATTCCGGTTGGGACGGGATGTTAAATGGAAGGTTAATGGGAGCGGGAGTCTTTGTATATAGGACCATTGTTGAAACCCATAAGGGGAAAGCCCTGGACTACAATGGGGAATTCATCCTGATTAGAAACTGACTGTTTAGGAAGAGTTAAACTGAAGAGAAGATAGTCTGACTCTTGTCCGCTTTGGAGAGTTACCACCAAAAACAGACAGGAGTCAAACTGTACTTAGATCTTTATTTTCTCATGGCTTCCACCGGATCCATATTTGCGGCTTGAAGGGCAGGAACAAATCCGGAAATAATTCCCACAAAAATGGAGGCTCCGAGGCCCAGCAGGATATTACCCATGTCCATATAAAGTTCAAATTCGAGTACATTTGTAAGTATCATCGTAGCTGCCTGAATAATGAACATACCTATAATTCCTCCAATGATACAAAGGATGGTGGACTCGATCAGGAACTCAAGCAGTATGATGCGTTTTTTGGCCCCAAGGGCCTTTTTAACTCCAATGATGGAGGTACGCTCTTTTACGGATACAAACATAATATTTGCCACACTTACCCCTCCGATAAGGAAGGAGAAAATACCGATCACAATTCCCAATATATTCAGAACAACAAAAAAGTTATCCAACATTGAAGCAAGCATGGACATTTGGTTGAGAGAAAAGTCATCGTCAGACCTGGGCTTTAATCTGTGATTCGCTCTTACTACCCCTTTGATTTCATCTTTAAGGTCCTCCAGGGCTACCCCTTCTTTGGCTTTTACGGATATATTGGATCCAAAATGATGTGTTGATTTTACGTTAACCATTTTGGCTGCAGTCGGGTAGGTGATCAGCATTGCTTCGTCATAATCCATGATGTTGATCAGAGCTTCACCGGATTTTTCAATAACTCCGATGACCTCGAATTTCCTTCCATCTATTTTGACTTCCCGACCGATAGGTTCGATAGGACCAAAGAGATTAGTCGCAATATCATTACCTAAAAGGATTTTATTAGCCCCGCGGTTGTACTCAGATGGGGAAAAGTAACGTCCTTTTTCGAGACCAAGCCCAGTCATTTCACCATATTCAAGTGAAATAGCTGCCAAAAATGAACCATCAACACTACTTGATTGATGTTTAATGGTCCGGAAACCAATATTGAGGGCATAAGAAGCGGTTTCTGCCAAATGTACTTTTTCTTTGATCACTTCGTAATCAGAAAAAGTGGGCTCTGGCCTTTTGAGATATTTCCACCAGTCACCACCGGTATCTGCCCAGGGCCATTTGGTAACATAGACCACATCGTCACCCAGTTTATCCAGGCTTCCCTTCACGTTGTCCTCAAGAGAATCAACTGCGGAAAGAACTCCGATAATACTAAAAATCCCTATGGAAATACCCAATAAAGATAGAAAAGAGCGAAGCTTATTTCCATTAAGTTGCTGGAAAGCCTGCATGACCGCTTCGCGGATAATTTTTAAAATTGTACCCATAATTAAACATTTCGAGCTTTGGCGAAGTTAATACGAATGCGAAAAAAGGGTCAAATGATTAGATGAAATGTCCTTTTTTATCTGCCAATTTTTATCTTTGCACATCATTTTAAAAAATAAAATAAGTAATGCGGTCAAAGCTGTCACAGTTCAACTTTAATTTACCTCAGAAACTCATTGCCCAATATCCATCGGAAAATCGTGACGAAGCACGAATGATGGTGGTTCACAAAGATAGTGGAAAAATCGAGCATAAGATATTCAAAGATCTGTTGGAATACTTTGATGAGGGAGATGTTATGATCTTCAATAATACAAAGGTATACCCGGCTCGTTTGTTCGGTAGAAAAGAAAAAACTGGTGCTCAGATTGAAGTATTTTTGTTGCGTGAACTCAACAAAGAAGCTCGTCTCTGGGATGTATTGGTGGATCCTGCGAGGAAAATCCGTGTGGGTAATAAGTTGTATTTTACCGATGCTGATGATAACGATGTTTTGGTTGCTGAAGTAGTAGACAATACCACCTCAAGAGGAAGAACGATCAGATTTCTGTATGATAATTCAGAAGAAGAATTTCGTAACGATCTTGACCTGCTGGGTAATACTCCTCTTCCAAAATATATCAACCGTCCGGTTGAAGCCATCGATAAGGAGCGTTATCAGACCGTTTATGCTAAAGAGACAGGTGCAGTTGCTGCTCCTACGGCTGGGCTTCACTTCAGCCGGGAATTGTTGAAACGCCTCGAAATAAAGGGAATTGAATTCTCTGAGATTACCTTACACATTGGTTTGGGAACTTTCCGTTCTATTGAAGTAGAGGACCTTTCCAAACACAAAATGGATGCGGAGTATTTTCAGATTACCGAAAATGCTGCCAATACAGTTAATGCAGCGAAAGCTAATGGATACAAGGTTTGTTCTGTAGGAACAACCTCCATGCGTTCCATCGAGACGGCCATTTCAGCCACTTCGATGCTCAAACAAGCAGAAGGCTGGACCAATAAGTTCATTTATCCTCCTTACGACTTCACTATTGCGGATAGTATGATCACCAATTTCCACCTTCCTAAGTCGAGTTTGTTTATCATGATTTCCGCGTTCGGTGGTGTTGAATTGATGCGGGAAGCTTACGAACAAGCCATCAAAGAAAAGTACAGATTTTACAGCTATGGCGACTCAATGCTCATTTTATAGTCGCTTATTTAGCTTTTTAGGATAATAAATTTGCAATTAAAAGCGTATCTTAACTAAGTTTGTTGAGATGCGCTTTTTTTATTTTTAATGTTAAGACCGTGAAAAATAAGATTATCCTCAGTTTTTTGGCATTTATGTTGCCGCTTGTTTATGTATCTGCCTCCGCTGATTTCACCCATCAACCGGATGTGAAAGATGATTTCATAGAAACCGTTATTGTCGATTTCTATGGAGAAAAAATTCCCCTTCGGTTTCATAGTGATATGGATATAAGGTATTCCGGAGCAGTCCAGGAACAAAGTATGGTCAATTATTACAAAAGACTTGAAAGATCTTCTTTTTATGTGATCCTCGATGAACTGGATAAATATCAACAAGCTTTCAATCTTAACGATTGGTTGTATTACAAATTAATGAAAGCAGCTGTGAGGGAGTTCTATCCCGTCGAATCCCAAACCCAGGTCGAATTAACAACCTGGTTTCTGCTATCCAAAAAAGGTTGGAATACCAGACTTGCCTACAGTGGTCCCAATGTATTCGTATATGTCTTTACTGAAGATGAATTGTTTGAGATCCCTATGATTGATGACGATGGAAAAACCTTCGTCAATCTAACGGGAATAGGCATGAAAAAACGATTGCGTCAGGGAATCTACATGTTGAATTTTACACCGGGGCCTAATGGAGCAGCGTTCTCCTTTTACCTCCAGACCTTACCTCGCTTTCACCCTAATCAGGAGACCAGAAGTTTTACTTTTAACTTCAAGGGACAAAAATACCAGATTGATATAGAGGTGGATAAGCGTATCAAGCTGCTAATGGATGATTATCCCATTTTTGCCGAAAATGAATACCTCGAAGTTCCTTTTTCTGAAACCGTGGAAAGATCATTAATTCCTCAATTAAGAGTTTTCCTTAAAGGGAAAAGTGAAGCTCAGGCTCTGGAGTTTCTCGTAGCATTTACGAGGTCTTCCTTTAGATATAAAAAAGACCAGGAATATTTCGGGGATAGCAAACCCATGATCGCTGAAGAGGTATTCCATTATCCGTTTTCGGATTGTGAGGACAGGTCAGCTTTGTTTTACAGTCTTGTAAAGGAATTACTCGATTTGCCGATGTTGATTATTGCCTACCCTGATCACCTGACTATTGCTGTTGCTTTTTCACCGGAAAAGGGGGGAGATGTAATCAGGTTCCGCGGAAGAAACTATTATATTTGCGATCCAACAGGTCCGGTAAATTCCACAGAAATCGGTTGGATTCCGAAAGAATTTAAAAATTCAGATTTCGAAATTATTGGTACTTATAAATAGATAGAATTTCGCCAATTATTATTTTGTTTACCATTCTAAACCTTTTTGTTAGTTACTCAAAATTCTGGCCGTGTCCCAACTGAAAAACTCAATACAGGCAGGTTGGAATGATTTCTGGAATACAACTTCACGTATCCATATTTTAAGGAGATAATCAACCGGATTAATCCGGTAAACGAACTATTGTTTGGTTTAAGGCTGAACTTTATATTTTTTTACATAAATAGCTCATTATCAGCGTTTTAAAAAAATATTTTTTAGGGGGTTGACTTAATGGAACAAAATGCTTACTTTTGCCGAAAATTCAGGGATTTTTATAATTTATTCATTTGAAATATGTATTGGACTTTAGAGTTAGCTTATCACCTAGAAGATGCCCCGTGGCCAGCCACGAGGGATGAATTGATTGATTATGCCATACGTTCAGGAGCACCTTTAGAGGTGATCGAAAACCTTCAGGAAATGGAAGATGAAGGAGAGATTTATGAGAATATGGAAGACATATGGCCGGATTATCCGAGAAAAGACGATTTTCTCTTTAATGAAGATGAGTATTAAGTATTTATAATCCACGCGTTACGTCGCGTGAAGAATAAAAAAATAAAGCTTCACACAGCCTTGTGCTGTGTGAAGCTTTTTCTTTTTTATAATTTGTGGTGTCACATTTTTGGATTTTTCCTTAAAAAAAATAAACTTATAGCGAAAACCGATTTTCGTATTTCCAACATTTTGTGATCGACATTTACACGTTATCAGGTAATTGATATTACCTGCCCCTTTATTTTAATTCTGCAAAAAAACGGCATGAAAAAGCTCAAAGAAATAACGAATATCGTTACCAGAAAAAAGGTTGTCAAACTGGAAGTCCTGGACGAATATGTTCTCAATAAACAAAGTAAGATCAATGAGTTCTTCGATGGCATCACCAGTAGCAAATTTAAGAATGACCGTGACGCGGCGCATTTCCTCTACAAAAGTACCCCACAGGACCCAAAATACAGAAAACTGAAAAGTAGATTCCGGCAAAGATTGTTGAATACCATTTTCCTTATTGAACCAA
>QQUB01000676.1 GCA_008501835.1 Bacteroidota bacterium | reverse complement strand
GGGATTTTCACATTATGCTGCTTTGTCCGCCGCTTAATATCTCACAGGATCATTTGGAGGCGGCTATTGCAATTTTTGAAAAGGAATTGCAAGGGCTGGCTAAACGATTGTGATAACAACTACCTTTGGATGGGGAATTAAGACATTTCTTACAATCATGTTAACCCGGCACTATCACCAGCAGAAAAAATATTTATAATAGATGCTACGATTTTTAAAAATAGCTATTGGGGCAATAGTTTTGCTTTGCTTTTCACAGTGTGCACAGGAACCTGTTGACATTTCAGGACACTGGCATTTATATCTTTCTGATGAAAAGGGGGAACAGTTGGAAGATGAATTGTCCTTTACCTTAGATGTTGCCGAAAACAAGTATGCTTTTTTTGATGTTCAAAAGGTTGGTTCAGAGGACAGGCAATTATTTCTGGACTTTGAGGCGGGAAATAAAAATCTACATGTCAATGTTGATTCTGTTGACCAACAAATCCTTCCTTATTCAGAAGTGATGCCTTCTCATTTTGATTATGATCTCGGATCAGACGGAAATCTAATTTTATGGACCGCGGACGAAACTACGGACCGTAAAACCTATGTAGCAAAACGCTCAAAAAATTGCCAAAGATCAGATTGTAGTTTTTTTAACCCACAGGTGCCCAACTGGTGTGGGATGAGACAAAATTTGCCGGATATTGCAATGAATAAAAGGGAATGGACGATTGACAAACCACCGACTTTTGATGTTTATCTCGGATTTCTGGAAGAGTGTCGTCTGGCTGGCATTGATAAGCAGATGGTACTCAATTTTAATGGAAAGAGAGATTTTACTTTCGGGAATATCCAGGAGGTATTGGAGGGAATAAAATCAGGCCTTCCTCAAGCGAGGCTGGGAAGTGTGACATTTAGACTTCAGATAGATGATGAAATTCCATACTTCGTAGCTGATTATCTTTTGAATCATTTGAAAAAAGCTGGTTGGTTAAGGATAGTCTTTGTGGCTGCAAACAGTAGTGAGTTGCATACTAAACTTCCTCCTTTTGTAGAAAATGACTGCGATCCATATTTTGGCCGACCCTGTATTCGCAAAGAAATAATAACTGATGCAGAGTTAGCAGAATTGAGAAAACATCAGTTAGAACCTGACTGGGCACCGGTGGTCAGGGAGTCAGAATATGTTATAAAACCGGAAAACCTTTTTGTGGTTGATGTGAAAAAGGATGGAGTACTCAAACTCAATGGAGAGCCTTTGTCAAAGGAGACTATTCCTGGTTTAGCAAAAGAGTTCCTCATAGGTAGTGGTAATCCTGCAACCAAGATATTCCGGATAATTTCTGAAGGAGAAGCTCATTTTGGTGATTACCTGGAAGTACACTACCTGATCAGGAATATGTATGATGAGGTATGGGAGGAAAAGGCTCAGGAACTGTTTTCTAAACCTTATGATCAACTGGAAAGAAGAGAGATGATTCAGGTTCGTAATAAAATACCCTTGGTTATTTCTGTTTGGAAAAAATAAAAATTATGAAGCCCTATTTCTTGTTTTTCTGTGCTTTGGTAGCCTTAGTGTTTTTGATCTATTCGATTGTAAATCTGGAAAAACTGGGTATTAAGATCACCCATCCAAGAGTCATTGTTGAAGCAGTGCTGTTTTTAATTTTTACAGCTATTGGAGTATATTTCCTTTGGAAAGGATAAAAAAAGGGCCCTGCTTTTGGCAGGGCCCAAGTTTTTTCATACTAATTCAACTTTTAACGCTTTAGTCAATGATGATGAAGCGTTGTGAAACGCGACTTTCTTCATTTTCCATGACTATGATATAAGTTCCTGTAGCCATTTGATTCAAGTCCAAAGCGTGAGTATTTTCTCCTTTAGTTACATAAAGGTCGTTACTGCTAATCACCAGTCCTACGAGGTTCATTACCTTCAAAGTTACCTGACCGTCAATCTTACTTTCGTAATTGATGTTTAATACATCGCGTGCAGGGTTAGGGAAGCAGTTCAGTGACTCTTTTGAAACAGTTGATTCAACGGTACTTTGTCCGATACGGGTTCCGCCGCTCAGACAGAAATTGGTCGTTTCAGAAGAACCGAATGATCCACCTGAAGCTACAGTGCTGCCTCCGGCAGTTACTGTGTAAGAGCCATTACCATAACTACAGCAAATACCATCTCCATAGGAATCGTAAATGATGAAGTCGTAACAGCCATCAGGTAGACAGTTGGTTGCCTGTACGGTAGAGCCATCAGGTTGAGAACCGTAAGTTCCTCCGGAGGCTACAGTTGTTCCGCCGCTATTGACAATTGCCCAGCTCGTTTCTTCAGGATAGTTGTCGAGAGTGATGGTTACGGTAACATCGGTGCAACCACCACCGCCTCCGCCGCCGGAAGTAGAGATGCTGAGGTCATCAATGGCCATATCACCCTGCCAGGTTGTCCCCGTAGTACCGAAGAATCGCAGTTCTACATTGTCATCTCCGGCATAGGTTGATAAGTCTACATTGGCAGTGAGCCAGCTATTGCCCTGGTTTCCGGACTCAGACCATACATTCGACCAGGCTCCTCCGCCTGTTCTTGCCTGAAGTACGAGGTTACCCATGGCCGTTGAACCATACATGTGGTACTGGAAGCTGAAATTAACCGTGCTTTCCCCGGTCAAGTCCATACAAGGGCTATTGAGGATGGCTGTTTTGGTGGAATAATTAGGGGTGGAAGATTCCATATAAGCGTACCAGGAACCTTCAGCTGCTGAAGATGGTCCTGTATTGCTTGAAGGCGTTCCACCGGATCTTCTCGTCCAGTCAAAATCATCTCCGCTATCCTGTGTCCAGAGACCAAAGCTGCTTTCAAACCCTTCGCTATATGGTAAGGAGGAAATACCGCCGGTGCAACCACCGCCGCCTCCACCGCCACCGGTAGTGGAAAGGGTAAGGTCATCAACAGCCATATCACCTTGCCAGGTCGTTCCTGTTGTTCCGTTGAAACGCAATTCCATTGTTGAACCGGCATAGGCGCTCAAGTCAACATTGGCTGTAAGCCAGCTGTTACCCTGGTTGCCTGATCTGGACCAAACGGTAGACCAGGTACCACCAGAAGTTCTTGCTTCCAGGCTAAGGCTTCCCATTGCAGTAGCTCCATACATGTGATACTGGAACGTAAGGCTGGCACTGCTCTCTCCACTCAGGTCAAAACATGGGCTGTTGAGAATAGAGTTTTTGTTGGAATAATTAGGACTGGAAGACTCCATGTAAACATACCATGATCCTGCAGCAGCAGAAGAAGGTCCGGTATTGCTGGAAGGCGTGCCTCCCGAATTTCTTGACCAGTCAAAATCGTCGCCGCTTTCCTGGGTCCACAAGCCGAAGCTGCTTTCGAATCCTTCGCTATATGGGAAGGATGAAACTGTGGAAGCACAACCGCCTCCACCGCCGCCAGAACCGCAGGCACCTGAGGTGGCAAGCGAGCCACGGCGTGGGCTGTTGGCCATTACTGTTTGAATTCGTGCTTTTTGGTCATTGG
Source organism: Bacteroidota bacterium (assembly GCA_008501835.1). GTDB lineage: Bacteria > Bacteroidota > Bacteroidia > Chitinophagales > Saprospiraceae > BCD1. The sequence goes on along the minus strand of QQUB01000676.1, from coordinate 2,902 downwards.
TGAAGATATTCATACAGCTGTCGTCTGTATAATCCATATAATTCTCAACCATATCTGTAGAGCTGCAGGAAACGTGTCCTGTTGGGCATCCATAGTTGGCTGCGTCTGATTCAGGAGTATCCGCACAATAATCATCCACGCCACAGGTGCCATCTCCCCAAATGTGACGAAGACCAAAGAAGTGACCGATTTCGTGCGTTCCGGTACGGCCCTGGTTGTAGGAGCCTCCTGCCGGGTTTGGTGTTGTAGTACTTCCAACAGAGGATGTAAGCAAAACTACACCGTCCGTATTGGCAGCGCCACCATTGGTGTTTAATCCTCCAAGACCTGAAGAGCTTGGGAACTGGGCATACCCCAGAATTCCACAATTAATATCCATTACCCAGATATTCAGGTAGTCATCAGGATTCCACTGAGATTGTGGCTTGATAGTTCCTTCGATATAAGCATCGTTAAATCCACCGGTGCAGGTTCCGTATGGAGGTGCCGACCAACCCATTGAATTGCGGTTTATACGGTTGATTCCAGGTTCGGTAAGTGTGGCGCCGGAGGGATTTATGGTTGCAGCACAGAATTCGATTTCCGTATCTGCACCGGCAGGATGAGAGTTATCCCCGGATGTGCCGGCGATCTTACGAAAATCGTTATTTAATTGAGTAATCTGCGCATTGACGTATGTAGCAGATAAGTTGTCTCCTGACCCTACCGCTTCTCCGTTGTGTATGATGTGGAAAATTACAGGAACGGTGGAAACTGCTCTGAAAGAACCATTTTCATGATAATCACGTACCAAAGGCTCCAGCCAGGCTTCAAAATCTTCAAGGGTACCCAATTCAGGGTGTAGTGCTCTGAGTTGTGCGTCCGCCTCAGTGGTGTAGCACCGTACGACATCATTTTGTTGGGCATTTGTTTGCAGAGATATTGCCAGAAAGATCAGCAATAGAGATAAGAAAGGTGTAAATTTCATACTAAATTATGGTTTTTAGAAATTAGAAAAATATCTTCCAGCTGTACAGGTGGCATTTTACCTTACAGTCTAAATGTGAAAATTTGAAAAAAAGAGAGAAGAGGTCAATTCACTTCTCTGGGGGTTAAAGTTTGTTGACAAAAGTTGTGTAGTCTAGAAAATTAGCAATAGGCAAATATTTTGCCGTTGGTTGTAGAGAGAGCTAAAGTTTGGAGGCTAGTTTTGCTTGCAGAAGCAAATATATAAAAATAATTCAAATGGCAAAAAAGAATTTTGAATGAGGGAGAGCCACGAATATCCGAATGAGGTGTTTGGGGAATTTACACAAATTGACAGGTGAACTTTTGGGTGATTTTACACTAATAAGGTAACCATGAGCCTGCCTGATAACCCTGGAAAGGTTGGTACAGCATTGGGTTAGTCACGAATACCCGAATAGATTTTTGAGATTGATGTGACGAATTTTTATTTTGGAGATTAATTGAAGCTAAATGCGATTTCACAAACTACATATCACGGATGAGGAGTTGGACCAGGTAACCGAATGGGTGGTGAATTGGAATAAACTTGAGGAGGTTCCGGACCTGGTTAGCAGAATGCCAAATCTGGTGAGTTTGAACCTGGAAGGAAATCGAATTAGCCGGTTGCCGGAATGGTTGAAAAACTGTGACCAGTTGAAAAAACTCTACCTTGGTGCTAACAGGTTTCAGGGAACTGCAGAATTCCAGAACCTTCCACCGGAGCTTACCAAACTGAGCCTTTTTAATAATGAAATTGGAGAAATCCCGGTATCCATTACCAAACTCAAGAAACTGGAAGAACTCAATATGAGTTATACCGATCTGACAAAAATCCCTGCGAGCATTCAGAATCTGAAAAACCTAAAGGTGCTGGAATTGTATGGAAACAAGGTCCGTACGCTGCCGGTGGCCATTGGGAAAATCCCGCGATTAAGAGAATTGATTGTCGGAGGGAATCAAATATCTAAAATCCCGGACGCTATTGGGAATTGCAGAAAGTTGAGTAACCTTTCTGCCGGCAACAACAGAATAAAATCCGTAACTAAAGACCTCGGAAACTGTACAGCCCTTACATACCTTAACCTGAGAAATAACAAACTTTCAAGCCTTCCGGATAGTCTTGGCAATTGTTTCACTATTCAGCGCCTGTTTTTGCAGGGAAACCAATTCAATTCCATACCGGACTTCGTATATCAATTGCAGTGGTTGTCAAAATTATATATCAACCACAATAACCTTAAAGAAATTGATTTTAGTGAGGGAGGTGATCGCTTGACGTTTCTTGAATTATCAGATAATCAAATTAGCGTAATATCTAATTTGCCGGAAACACTGGAAGTGCTGCATTTACTGAATAATCAACTGCAAGAATTTCCTGAAGCCGTATTTCAGTGCTCCGGGTTAAAAATGTTGCATCTTAATTTGAATAATATCCTTGAGGTCCCTGATGATTTTGGCCCGCTGAAAACATCCCTGAAGATGTTGAATATGATGAAAAATCCAGTCCGGACAGATCCGGGAGCATTGTTACAACTAAAGGCTCTGGAGGGGTTGTCAGGTCTGGTAAAAACGAACCAGGTCCCTATGGTGATTTCCGTATTACAAGCCTGTCGAAATGGATGGATTGCCGGGGAGGAAGGGCCTGTGTTTTTGAAGTTGCTAATGACCAATAAAGCGGACGTGCAGGATTTGTCCGCTTCAAGTTTTATCAATTTCCTTAATGTAAATGACCCGGAGATGACCCAGAAGGTCCGGAAATTCATTTTTAAAAAGGTTAGCATCCCGCTGTATAGGAAGAAGCTGAAAAGGGGACATAATCTTTCCGTTTTTGGAGAAACGGCATTTGATGTAAACTGGTTGGAAGAGCAGTTGAAACCCTTTGGAATTAAGATTTTAAACGAGATAAATGAAAAAA
>QQUB01000550.1 GCA_008501835.1 Bacteroidota bacterium | reverse complement strand
CCTCGAACGGGTTTATAACCCAAATCCCGTTGAACAGGATCAGGAATTAGCCGCCCGGCAGCGAAGGATGGCCTGGCGTTTGGTAGTGGTAGGACTGGTCATTTTTTTGATTGTAACAACACTTTATTTATTTCAAACCCAATAGTGATCTTTTAATTTTCTTTGGAATTTGTGCTGGTTTAATGTTTTTAATATTGAAATATTGTTATATTGCAATGCCTTATATCGTGTAAATATGAATATTTCAAAACAAAACATAGAAAATTATGGACTTTTCGGGAGTAAACTGGATAGCTCTGATCGTCGCGACAGTGGCGGCTTATGGGCTAGGAGCCTTGTGGTATGGACCCATTTTTGGGAAAACCTGGCAAAAAGAAGTGGGTTTGACAGAGGAAGACATGAAGGGAGCAAATATGGCTCAGATCCTGGGGACAACGCTGGTGCTCACCTTTATTATGGGTTTGGGAATTGCCCTTTTTGGAGATCTTAAAGACTGGATGTCCGGATTACAGAGCGGGCTGTTATTTGGCGTGTTTTTCATAGCTGCATCCATGGGGATAAATTATCTCTACCAGCAAAAATCGCTTAAATTATGGCTTATTGATGTTGGATACCAGGTGCTCTTCCTGGGGCTTTTCGGAGCCATATTGGGTGCCTGGCACTAATAAGGGACATTGATGAAAATCGATAAATAAAAGCCTGAAGCAAATGCTTTGGGCTTTTTGTCTTTTGGCCCTTTTTTTAAATCAGACCCCTACCAAACCATTTTTCTTCAATTCTGCCCAAACGGGACTTTTTACAAAATCCATAAAACTCCCAAGTCCCCTTGATTCAAAATCATTTTGAACATCTCCCAAAGTCATCACCGCGTTTTTACCGGGCATCAATTTATTTAAAATTTTAGCCACCCATTCCCCTGTTTGTAGATCTGTTCGGATTTCAAAGTCCTCGGTTTTATTGTGGAAAACCATTTGAACCATCGGTTTTATCTTTCCCTTTTTCCGTTTTTCATAATAGGAAAGTACAGCTTCATTGCCCAGCCACAGGATTTTTGATCTTGGGGCAATAGTATTTTCTTTATGCGATTCGATTGACCACTCAATAAAATGAGGACTGATATTGGTTCGGGGAACCTCAAAATCAAACCATTCCCGGAGATCAAAATCAAAACAGATTCCATGCATGAAATTGAAAAGCGATTTTCTTAGCCCTTCTGAAAATAATTCATGGTCTGCACCGGTAGGGTCGAGATGGGCAAGGTCGTTATTAGCAAAGCGGTTTGTTTTATCATCTACCCGTTTGGCTCCAAAAGCTTCGGGGTCCAGGCCCACGGGGCTATGTGCGGTCATGACAAATCGATGCCAGAATCCGGATTGAATTATACCCAGTTCAAACATCTGCCGCACCATTTCAAGGGAATCAATGGTTTCCTGGGCCGTTTGGGTTGGAAATCCGTACATGAGGTAGGCATGCACCATAATACCGGCCTGGGTAAAGTTATCAGCGACCTTGGCAACCTGGCTTACGGTAACTCCTTTTTGAATCCTTTCCAGGAGCCTGTCCGAAGCGACTTCCAGTCCTCCCGAAACAGCTATGCAGCCTGAGGCCTTTAGCAATTGGCATAGATCGGCGGTAAAGCTTTTTTCAAAACGGATATTGGTCCACCAGGAGATGGTAATTCTCCGTCGCAGAATTTCTATGGCGAGGTCACGCATCAGTTTTGGTGGGGCGGCCTCATCCACAAAGTGAAAACCTGTTTCACCGGTTTGTTTGATGATTGCTTCAATCCTGTCAACCAGAATTCCGGCTGTAACCGGTTCATAGTTTTTGATATAATCCAGAGAAATATCGCAAAAGGTGCATTTTCCCCAATAACATCCATGGGCCAGGGTAAGTTTGTTCCATCGACCATCATTCCACAGACGGTGCATGGGGTTGGCAATTTCGATCACCGACAAATAGGACTTGATGGGAAGCCCGTCATAATCAGGCGTACCTACCGCTCGTTGAGCAATATCTTTTTCGGTTGCTCCATTATAATAACAAACTACTCCGTTAGTAAGGGTAAAGGTTCTTTTCAGGTTTTCAATTGCTCTTTTTCCCTCCAAATGATCCAAAAGACACAGAAGCGGGGCCTCCCCGTCATCAAGGGTGATGAAATCTACATATTCGAATACCCGTTCTTCCATCAAAGATCGAAGCTCCGTATTGGCAAAACCACCACCAAGTACTACTCTTATCCCGGGGTGGTTGGTTTTGATGAATTGCCCGCATTTTAATCCCCCGAAAAGATTACCTGGAAAAGGGATGGACAGGCAAACGACATCCGGTTGAGTTTCCTGGATCTTTTTTTCCAGGATTTCGGTGAGCATTTGACTGATAAAGGCATTTGGTTGCTGAAGCGCTTTATGCATTTCATCAAATGAGATCATGGCTAAACCCAGCTGTTCTGCATATCGGCTGAAGCCAAAATGAGGGTCCACAACTTCCCTGATAAGGTCAGAAAGGTCCTCAAGGTATAAGGTCGCCAGATGTCTGGCCTTGTCACGGATGCCAAGGGTCCCAAAAGCCCATTCCATATCGTCCAGTTGCTCAAACCTACTGGCTTCGGGCAGAAATCCGCCTTCACAAATCTGATGAGCCAAAGTAGGATCTTTATCTTGTAAAAAAGCCATAACATCATCGATCGTCTGTAAATAATAATCTTTCAGATGAACGATGCGATGAGCATTATCGGAAATATCCTCAAAAGCAACCTCAATACTATCAAAAAGTCGATGAAGGCCCTTTTGGGAAAATAATTCCAGGATTACTTCAATTCCCAGGTCAGCCTGACAAGAATCTATTTGGCGGGTATTCAAAAAGCCTTTGAGATACGCTGTAGCAGGGTAGGGCGTATTCAGTTGCGTAAATGGTGGCGTTATGAGCAAAACTTTTTGATTCACAGATGCTGTTTGCTGGTTTGCTGTTAAGAAATACTTTTTTTTCGAAAAATAGTATTTCTGTTGAATTATGCAGACTAAAGTCCGCGCTATGGCACCAGGGCTTCCTCCAGAAGTTCCCATGGATTTAAAGTATTCAGGTCGAATTTGAATCCTATTCGGCTCCAATAGTTACCGCGTTCCTTGAATACATTCTCGATCTCTTCAGAGCTGATTATTGGGAAATAGATTTCAATACTTCCGTCTAATATCTCAAGCATCAATCCTCCGCTCCACAGGATATTGTGTTCGTCTCCGATGAAAGATTGATCGTTGTAATACCCCAGGTCAAAGTAGGGTTTCAGAGGGATTTTGCGTGTCAGTTTTCTGGGCAGGTCGGCTTTAAGGTTTATTGCTGCCAGGAAACTTCCACTGCGACCAAGAGCATAAGCACTTCCTAAGGGTAATTTCATACCCCCTTCCCCATTGCCGATCTGTTGTGCCCAGAGTCCGCTGCTCTCATTTCGGCCGAAGAAGAAGCTTTCAAAGCGGTAGTCATTAAATCCCTGAGGAGATAAATTTAAAGCATCCGGATAGGGAGGGAATACTGCGGATTGATCATTTTTCAGGAATCCTCCTGCAAACAAACGAACTTCGATATTTCTTTTTGCGGCATAAGTATAAGCTGCATTAACTTCCACCCAGGCCTTGAGGTGTCGTGGCCTTTGGAAAAAATATTCGATTTCATTCCATTCCAGCCCGACCTGGAAAGCGTTAGGGTTGATCACTCGCTTGTTTTTTCGGTCAAAAACCGCTCTGACGAAAAAGGAGTTGGTACTATTGTCAAGACCAAGGAACTCTCCTGAACCCTGGTCAAATTCGGGTACTTCCTTGTTGAGGATAGTGGTACTCAAAATCAACCGGTTTGAAACGGGGTAGGCAAGGTTTGAATTAAACGTTAAATCGATATACGGCATAAATCGATTATAAGCCAGATTGTAATCTACAATATCATTTTCATTGAAGTGGAACCTTCGGGTATTTAGTCCGATGCGGATTTGTCTGAAGAGGCCATCTGGCATGAAGTTGTAATGGATATCACCAAATCCGGCGAGAGATTTGCTTTTGAAACCGAAGAATGGCGCAATATGGAATTCAAATTTTTTGGATAATAACCCTCTGTTGTAAAAGGCACTTCCTAACATAAACCCGTCGTAGGCATTATAGGCAGGAAGTGGCAGGAAATACAAAGTGGACTGTTTGCTGTTTTCAGCCCCGGCCAGGAATTTTAGCTTCAGGGGTTCAAATTTTTTCAACAAACCGGAAGTTTTGATATTGTTGTTTTTGCGGTATAAATCGGGCATGGACCTATTCTGATCAACCACGACCAGATCATATTTGCCTTTTGGCAAACTTACCTTTGTCTTTCCCTCAAAACCCTCAAATCCGCGGGTAATTACGGTGGAGGAATCTTCCATGCCCGTAATCTTAAACGGTCCGGCAATTCCCCCCTTGTTTTTCATAGTGATTTCATAATTATCTCCGGCTTCCTTGATTCCTGTTACAGCATAATCAATGGCCTTATCGGTCATGAACATATCCTGAAATATCCAGTCCAGGTCCTGTCCGATGCTGGTTTCCATCACCCTTTCAAAATCCTCCGGCTGTGGGTGTTTGAATTTCCATTGGGCATAATATTCCTGCATGGCTTTGTCAAAAGTTTCCAGGCCCACGTATTTTTCGAGATAGGTCAAAACTATCGGTGGTTTCAGATATGCGCCAATGAGGTAGTTTGGGGCGTACATGTCATCACTGTGGGTATCACAGGCCTGACTGCGGCCCTTACGTTTGAAAAAAGCATAAGCCAGTTCAAAAAGGTCCATGTCGGTGCCCTTCATGAGGAATTCGGGAATATAATCGTAATAGTCAGATCGACCGTAATATTTGGTCATGTACCGACCTTCATAGAAGCTGTTCAGCCCTTCATCCATCCAGGCATGGTCGCGTTCGTTGGAGGCCAGAATTCCGTAAAACCAGTTGTGACCAACTTCGTGAGTAATCACTTCATCCAGACTTTTGGCACTGCCTGTTCTGCCGATCACAGTGATCATAGGGTATTCCATTCCACCTCCTGCACTCAGGGCGCTCTGGATGGCCGTAGCTTGTGGGTATGGGTATTCTCCCACCTGATCGGAATAGAATTTCACGGAACGACTGACATAATCAACAGCATTTTTCCAGTAGGCTTCATTGGTTTTGGTGAACATCACCCAGGTATCCACCTTTTTACCTGAGGCGAGTGTTACATCGCTTTTTCGAACTTTAAATCTTTTGTCGGCAAACCAGGCGAAATCGTGTACATTATCAGCAGTGTACCGAATGGTCTTCATTTTTTCGGCAGAAGCAGGAAAAGCTTCCCGCACATACCCGGTGGCAGCACTGGACAGGGTGTCGAAATACGTGTCGGTGGTCTTGATTTGTTCCTCCAGGAATGCGTATTCACTATCCGTTTGAAGGGTGCCGGTCGCTCCGACTACGTAGTTTTGCGGCAGGGTAATGGACACATCAAAGGAGCCGAATTCCGAATAGAATTCTCCCATATCCAGGTATGGCATCTGGTGCCAGCCGTTACGGTCATACACTGCCGGTTTAGGGTACCATTGGGTCATCTGATAGGATTGACCGACATGCCCAAGTCGTGAGAAGGAGGCCGGGATTTTTACCAAAAAAGGAGATTCAATGGTAATGGTCTGCCCGCTTTTCAGGGGAGTATTCAGGTATAGGATATTTATATCTGCATGTTTGGGGTCAGGTTTTAAAACGGCTTTTTCCCCGTCAACGGTGAAGTCCAGATTATCGATCCGGCCTCGATTGTTTTCATTGGAGAAATAAAATCTGGTGCTACCCGTCCGTACCTGTTGTTTAGCGAAAGCTGTAGAGGTGTTTTTAAAAGCATTTGGCCAGAGATGCATGTATAGGTAGGCAAGGTCGTCGGGGGAGTTGTTGGTATAAACCATTTTTATGGTGCCTGAAACGGTATGGTCTTTATCATTTAGGGTTACATCAATGGTATAATCTACTTGTTGTTGAAAATAAGCTTGCTGGCTAAAAAGCCCAAGAGAGAGCAGGCTAAAAAACAGGGTTAAAAATCGGGTTTTCATATGTTATTCTTTATTTTGGTGTGAAATTATGGAAAAAAGTTAGATGAAACGACCATGATATTTATTAATCATTAATTTCACAACAGGGCATGATTAAAAAATATCTTGGGAGAGCGCAACGGTTACACCTGCCTCCTGCGGTCAGCAGGCAGGTCTGCGCAGAAAATTTTTCAACAGATGAAACTCAAGTTAAATTGTCCCGAATGCAAAAAAGGCATTGAATACCGTGACATTAATATAGGCAAAGCCATTGCCAAGTGCAGACATTGTCATACTGTGTTCAATTTTGAAAAGATCTTGGTGGATGTTGACCGCTCCAAAGAAAAAGTTACGCTGCCTGATAGTATGG
>QQUB01000501.1 GCA_008501835.1 Bacteroidota bacterium | reverse complement strand
GGCGACGCTTTAATAATCGATGTTAAAATTATTGGCTTATGAATCTATTCAAATGCCTGAGACCAATGCTTTGCCTGGTTTTATTCAGCTTGTGTTTTCATTTGGTTGCCCAAAAAGATTGTGAATTTCAAATGCAAAAAGACGGAATCAAAGTCTATACCTGTAAGCGTCCAAATTCAAATTTAAACGCTGTCCAGGCTTATTTTGAAGTAGAAGCAACTTTAGAGCAATATGCTTCCCTGGTCTTAAATGTGGAGGATTACAAATACTGGAATTTCGCAACGACCAATCCAAAGGTACTGGAGAAGATCAATGAGGAAGAATTAATTTATTATACAGAAGTTTCCGCTCCATGGCCGGTGACGGATCGTTTTGTAGTTCTGCATCTTACAGTAAGAGAAGATCCTGAATCCAATCATTTATTTGTCCTGCTTAGGAACGTACCGGAAAAGTTGCCATCCAAAGAAGGTTTTGTAAGGGTTCAGGAATACAATTCGATTCTAGAAATAACGCCTCTTTCAGCTGGTAAATTAAAAGTGGATTTCTATTTGGAAGTGGATCCCGGAGGGGCTATCCCGGCTTGGGCAATTAACCTTATCAGTACCAAGTTTCCGATTACCACTTTTTCCAACCTGAAGAAAAGGCTGGCTCAACTCAGGCAAAATGAAGTCATCGGTGAAAAACTGTTTAGATAATTCACAAACCCGGATAAACCTTTGAAAATGGTTAAGAATAATAAATTGTTTCGTTTTTTTTCGCGCAAGCTCCATTATTACAAAGCCAAAGGATATTTCTCCTTTATTGGTTTTAATGTATTGAGAATTGCCTTTTTGTATGCTTTGGTGATTCTGGGATTTGTGCTTTTGGGCAAGTTTTTACTGGACCTTGACGGAATTTATAAAGGAGCCATAGATCAGTTTAAGGATTTTGAAGTGTTATTGATTTTTTTCGTTTCAGAATCATTGCTGGGCATGATACCTCCGGATTTATTTATGCTTTGGACTGGAAAGTTTAAAAACCCCTTCTGGATTTTAACATTACTTGGGGTGCTTTCTTATTTGGGAGGGATAATCTCCTATAGGATAGGTACGTGGATTGCTGGGCTTCCAAGGATAAAAAAATTCATTGAAAAAAGATTACAAAAGTATATAACACTTACCCGTAAATGGGGTGGGGCGTTTATCACTATTTCGGCATTATTCCCATTTTCTCCCTATGCCACCGTTGTCCTGGCAGTGAGCTTATTAAAGTATCCAAACCGATTGTTTTTAATCTTTGGTTTATCCAGGATATTAAGGTTTATGATACAGGGAATACTTATGGTAGAACTCATTAATTTAAATTTCTAAAACCCTGAAAGATGTACAAAATATTATCACCGGATGGAGGAGGAAGTTGGTCATTACTTCAATTACTATCCTTAAACGAACGATATCCGGGTTTTTCCGGGCACCAGGTGCTCCGGGAATATGATCTGGTCATTGCTAATTCCGGGGGGAGCATTGTTTTGGCAGCTCTTGCTGAAGACTGGCTTTTATCCAAGGCACTTTCCTTATTTGAAGATGAAACTATTCGTAAGTCCATCTTCAGTAAAAACAAATTTATGGATCGTTTTTTTCCTGCTGATTATACGAGGCTGTTTGGCAACTTCGGACCTAAATACAGCACAGAAAAAAAAGGCGTTGCATTTCAAAGGCTTTTCCCGGAAATTGATAAACGACAAATGTTTGAGTTACCGGAATTTATTGGCAATGATGATTTAAAGATCGTCGTATGTACCTATGATGCCTTAAATAACCGGGCAAAATTTTTTAAATCCTATGATGCCAAGACAGGTGAAGCACCTGTGGATTCCATAAAATTAACGGAGGCCATTCATGGTTCATCAAATGCGCCTATCCAATATTTTGATTTTCCTGCGAGAATTGAACCCAAGCAGGAAGAACCCTTTGAACTTTGGGATGGAGCGCTTGGAGGATTTAATAATCCTGTAATGGCGGGCATCATTGAGGCCATTAAGTTGGGAATTCCAAAAAATGAAATTTCAGTTGTTTCTCTTGGAACAGGTAATAAATTGATGTCAACGGAGGATAAAGGACAATTTTTTCATGTCAAGGAAAGAGCTAAAGAGGAGAGAAGGAAAAAGCTAAGGTTATTTAAACTCAAGTACCAATTGAAATACTTTGTGAAATCTGTGTTGAATCAGGCCAAAACAATTTTATATGAACCGCCTGACTGGGCTAATTACATTGCAATGATGTTCCTTTTTGAAGCCATACCAGAAGAACCTTCTACCCGTTTTATCCGACTTTCTCCAATGGTGCATATCGATGAAAGCACTCCCGCTGAAGTAGTGGACCTTCTCAAAGCATTGTATAAATTGGATATGGATTTGACGGAAGATGAAGAAATTGAAATTATTAAGAAATGTTTTGAAGCCTGGAAAAACGGAGCCATTAAAAACCAACCCATTGCTTTTAAAATAGACAACGAAAATAATCTCCATTGTGTTTGCGGATATAAGTCTTACCAGGAAGTGATGGAAAAATGGAAACAGCCGGACGAGTTGGCTAGCCATGTATAAATCAATTTCACTTATCAGATGAAATAATTTTGAATATTACTGGCATTTTCCTGCTAAAAAGGTTATTTTTCTACTGCTTTTCATTGGACACCTCTCTATTTCAAATACACCCTTTTGATCAGGAGACTTTTATTATGGACAATTTTGAATAATTGTCTGATGATCCTGATAATTCCTGTCGATAAAATATATAACAATGACAAAACAACGAAGGCAGTCTACTGCTCCTGCAAATGCTTTCTATGGTTTGGGGTTTGTTGGTGCAGCAATTTATTACATAGCTCATGCGACAACGTTTTGGATGGGTGTATTAGGCTTTTTGAAAGCTATCATTTGGCCAGTATTTCTGGTGTATAAAGCTATGGAATATTTGGGTATGTAAACCCAAAATTACTCTTCGATTTCTGGTGTTGAATGCTCTTTCAACCAGGGCACCACGATTGATATTTTAATTCCTGTGGACATTAAATCAAGGAGATTGGTTTGTCCAAAAATCAGTTTCCCTATTCGGTGAACTTTTGCAAAGGAGCCTTTTGGTTACTTAGTGATAAATATTGAAAATAAAATATTTAACCTGGTTTTTATTCAGGCTGACCACCTCTGTTATATGCATTTAAATTTTTTAAATAAAATTGAATGGAACCCCAAAGTTGACAAAATGGGAAAATTATTTGAGGAATCCTCCGTTCCCGACCCGTGCCAGAAAGATCATTTCTGCAGTGGTAACCTTTTAGGATCTCTCATTACAAAAAAAATACCTATGAAAAACTTCAAAAACCTGTTTTTGGTATTATTGATGATCTCCCTTGGATTTTCAGCGGCAGCCCAAACATTAGGAGTGAGGGCAGGGTTTAATTTATCAAATGCCGAAGTTAAGGATGACGTTAGTACTTACAGTGATGATTACATGTATTTACCGGGGTTTCATGCCGGCGTTATTGCAGAATTTCCCGTTGCAGGGATTCTTTCTGTAGAAGGAGGAGCCTTTTTTTCCACCCGGGGATATAAGGCAGAAGATGAAATGGTCCTTTTTGATGAAAAGTATGAATTCAAGTACAAAACAACACTTTATTATCTGGTAATCCCTGTTACGGCAAAGGCTACGATTGATGTTGGGCCATTATCTGTTTTTGGTCAGATTGGTGGGTATGCAGGAAGTGGCTTGACTGGAAATTATTATTCTGAAACCACCATTGCGGGGGTTACAGATACGGAAGAAACAGATGTCGAATGGGGTAACGATGAAAATAACGACCATTTCAAACGATTGGATTTTGGTTTGACTGCCGGTGCGGGCGTACAAGTGAAAAACATTAGAGCTGGAGTCGCTTATGAGCATGGGTTGGCAAATATTTGCACTTATACCCAAAATGGATACAGTTGTGCAAACAGAGTTATTTCTGTTTATGCTGCCTTTATCATAGGAGGCAATTAGAAAGAATAATAGAGTAAGGAGTTCTGGCCGGCAAAGAATCTTATGAAAATTTGTTTTCTTATTGCGTGTTAAAAATCGCCGGTCGGACTCCGGTTAAGAGTGTTGTTCTGAATTTGTTTTCAATGAGCATTATCAGACAACACTCTTTTTATTTCTAAAAATTTAAGTGTAGTTTTGGAAAAAACTTAAACCCTTGGCTTGCCATTTGCCAGGAAAATCGAAAAAAGGCATTTATGAAACGCATCCAGTTATTTGAATTTGAAGACCAGCCCTGGTTTCCGGGTTGGTTGAGAACCAGTCTGACCAATCTGATTGTCGTTTTTAACAGGATGATCGGAATAGATAAAGTCATTGCATCTCAATTATCTGATATACTTAGACAAAAGGCCATTACAAACATTGTAGACCTTGGTTCCGGAGCCGGAGGGGCTATGCCTGATGTATTGAACCAAATCAGACAGGAAAAAGGATTGGAGAACACAAAACTTTTAATGACGGATCTGTTTCCAAATCAGGATGCGCTAAAAAGGTTTAATGAAAATGGATTGGACTATTTGTCGTTTCACCAAACTCCGGTTGATGCCACTGATCTGGCCAGGGCTCCACAAGGAATAAAGACCATGGTCAATTGTTTTCACCATATGCCTCCCGAAAAGGCCAGGAATATCCTGGTGTCTGCCATGGAAAGTAAACAACCACTGTTGGTCTACGAAATGGGAGATAATAATATCCCACTGGCCGTTTGGTGGTTGTTCCTGCCGCTTTCCTTGGTGATCCTTTTTATAATGGTCCTGTTTATGACCCCCTTTGTTCGACCGCTTTCTTTGAGACAAGTGGTTTTTACCTATTTAATACCATTGATACCTATAACCTATGCATGGGACGGTCAGGCTTCATTGCCCAGAATTTACACCTTGAATGACCTTGATGAATTGCTGGACGGATTGAATAAGGTGGGGTATACCTGGGAAAAGGGTTATGGAAAAAATGCAAAAGGTAAAAAACAAGGAATTTTCTTACTTGGTCTTCCGGATTAAGGTATCTTTCTGGTTAATTATTTCATTTCAGTTTTAAATCAATTTTATGGACAGAAGACAGTTCTTGCGAAAGAATTCTATGGTTTTGGGTGCCATGGCCCTTCCAGGCTCAATGATGTTTTCAAATGTTGTACATTGGAAAAACCAAATACCCACTAACCGCCCCCCAGTAGAGGAGCGTACCTTTACCAGCCGGGCTGTAGAGGAACTTATCGTTCAGGTTAAATCAACTATTAAAGATGAGGAACTGGCCTGGATGTTTGAAAATTGCTACCCGAACACTTTGGATACCACTGTTGATTATGAAATAATTGACGGAAAGCCTGATACTTTTATCATTACCGGAGATATTGATGCTATGTGGTTGAGAGATTCCACTGCACAGGTTTGGCCATACATGCCGCTGATTCAAAAAGATGCAGAATTAAAAGACCTTGTGAAAGGCCTTATCAACCGACAGGTTAAATGTATTCTGAAAGATCCGTATGCCAATGCCTTTTATAAGGATTTAACCAAGGAATCTCATTGGAAAAGTGACCGGCCTGCACCGATTCCGGGAGTGCACGAACGCAAATGGGAGATCGACTCCCTGTGTTATTCAGTACGTTTGTCTCATGAATACTACGCTATTACCGGGGATGCTTCTGTTTTTGATAGCGACTGGCAAAAAGCGATGAAACTGGTGGTGGAAACATTTCGGGCAGAACAACGAAAAGATGGCAGCTCTCCTTATTATTTTCTCAGGCAGACAACGGCAATGATTGATGCTCCCACGTTTGCAGGTACAGGGCGGCCCTTAAAACCTGTGGGACTGATCGCTTCGATGTTCCGTCCTTCAGATGATGCCACACTTTTCCCGTTTTTGATTCCATCCAATATTTTTGCGGTCATTTCACTTCGACAACTTTCGGAAATATACAAGAATGTTCTTGGAGATGAAAACCTTGCCAGTTCCATGGATGAATTCGCCCTGGAAGTGGATACAGCAATAAAAAAGTATGCCGTCACAGAACATTTGGACTTTGGCGAAATGTATGCTTATGAAGTCGATGGTTTTGGAAATAAAGTTTTTATGGACGATGCTAACGTACCTTCGTTGATGTCGCTTGCTTATTTAGGCGCCCATAAACCTGAAGATTCTCTTTATAAAAATACCCGCGCTTTTTTGCTTAGTGACCATAACCCTTATTATTTAAAAGGGAAAGCAGGGGAAGGGCAGGCGAGTCCACATACCGGAAAGGAAAAGATCTGGCCAATGGGGATTATCCTTCGGGCCATCACCAGTACCGACGATGAAGAGATAACCCATTGTCTTCAAATGCTTAAAAATACTCATGCCGGTACAGGTTTTATGCCTGAAGCTTTTCACAAAGACAAGC
>QQUB01000649.1 GCA_008501835.1 Bacteroidota bacterium | reverse complement strand
TGGGGTCCAGGATTGCGAAGGCATCGGGTAGGTTTGTGCCGGGAGTATGGTGGTCGCAGATGATGAGATCGATTCCATAGTGTTTTGCAGCTTTGGCTTGTTTTTCTGCTTTGATGCCACAATCCATGGCGATGATCAGGTCCACCTGGTTTTGGTGAGCATAATCAATGCTTTCGAAAGATATACCGTATCCTTCTTTATACCTGTCCGGAATATAGAAGTCTGTTTGAACGCCAAGAGATTTTAGAAAAGTGTAGACCAGGGCAACAGATGTTGTTCCGTCGACATCGTAATCCCCATAGAGTAATATTTTATGGTTTTGTTCAATGGCGAGGTGCAGTCTGTCAACGGCGGTGTTCATGTCGGTCATTAGGAATGGATCATGTAGCTTTTTTAAATCGGGATAGAAGAAGGTTTTGGCATCTTTAATGGTTTTGATGCCTTGTTGAATGAGCAGACGGCAAAAAACGGGGTGGATGGGTAATTCTTTTTGAAGGGTTTGAATGTGCTGTTCATTAGTTTCCAGGGGGTTCCATACTTTGGGGATCATTTGTTTTCATTTTTTGGTTAAAGAAAAAAATTTTAGTGCTTTAAAAGCAGGGGTAGTACTAATAACCGGATGAGTGTAAAATTAGTTCTGCTTATCCTGGGATAGCGGTGAAAATGTTACCAAAAAATTTGACTTTTTTATGCAATTTTGATAAATTTACATTTAGAATTATCAATTAATGAAAATATTTTTAGAAGAAGTTGCATCCGGTGAGTTAGTTGAAGCAAAGATCATGGATGGTTTTTCCGGGGAGATGCCTTTCAGGAATAAGGGATGGCAATTTGCCTGGAAGGAACTCGCCAAGGTGGAAGGAGCTGAATTTTATAAGATTGTCCTGAAAGAAACGCCGGATATACCTGAAGGTCTTCTGATGCTCACCTTGATTAATGAGGAGTTGTTGTTTATGAATAATTTGGAAGTTGCTCCTCATAATTATGGAAGTGATGGGAAGTATGAACACGTTGCGGGTTGTTTAATAGCTTTCGCCTGCAAAAAAAGCTTTGAATTGGGGCGTGGTAGCTATTTGGGGTTTTTATCGTTTGATAGTAAGACGGAATTGATTGAGTTTTATCAAAAAAAGTATGGCGCGACCTGGGCGGTGGGTCAAAAAATGTTTATTGACCCATTGCAGGGTCGAAAGTTGATGGAGAAATTTTTAAACATTGAAACAGGGTTAAAAAAATAAGCTATGGGCAAGCAAAAAATAAAAAATGAGGGAGGTGTTATTGGAACAGGGGCTGGTCTGGTAAACCAGAACAGTAAAGAGTTTAAGGCTTTACGCCAATTAATTGAAACCAGGTCGAAAGAACAGGGGGGAGAGGATTTTGTTGTTAATCAATTGCTTTCCCTCAGGTTTCAAATGGAAACTTATATAGCGAAGGAACATCCAGGAGAATTGATTCAGGCTGGGGAGTTTTTGGAAGGATTTGTAAAGGCACTAAAAATAAGGAAAAAGGACTTCGCAGAATATATCGGTTATAAAGAGAGTAATTTGAGTGCAATATTGAAGGGAAGAAGAAAGATAAACTCAGATTTGGCTTTAAAATTTGGGGAGATATTTAGTGTAAACCCGGAGGTCTGGCTGAATATTCAGAATAAGAATGAATTGCTTGAGATGATCGACAAGGACAAGGAAAAGTATGAGCGGTATAAACTGGAAGATTTATTGAAGCAGGCAAATTGAGGATAAAAAAAATGGCGACCTCAGGAGGTACGCCATTTTAGTAAAACACGCATAGCGTGTAGCTTCTGGGAGGATCTTTTGAAATCATCAAGGGGAGGGTTATTAGGTGTTTATCTTCTACTCTTCGTACTATGGCAGGGGTTTTAAAAAACAAAACAGAACAAGGGAACTTACACTAGATCGAAAGGGGACGAAAAAAAAGGGGGGATCGTGCATAAGATTTTCTGACCTTAACTGCCTGCACTTTTTCTGTGCCGGCAGTAGCTCCCTTGCCGTTCTGTTTCAATTTGAGAAACTAAAATAATTCTTGTAAAACCTCAATGCGGTCACAACCAGGGGTAGGTAGTGAATCTTTATTCAGGTTGTTTCGCGCTCACATCAAACCGAAAGGGGGTCGGAAAAGCTTGATGTTTTTTGAGATTACATAAAATCTTTTAGTATGTTTAAAAACGCTTATGCAAATATATTACTCATTGCCACGTAAAGTTGTAACACTTGGGCGGTTAAAAATCAGGGATAATATTGGCATTTTTAAAATCAAAATTACCCTAAACCATTGCATTGCAGTGTTTTAGGTTGCGTAAATTGTTTGTAATTGGGTCAACACGTTGACTGTCACAAGAATAAATCGTATTTTTGCGACAGGAAATTAAACGTACACTCAAATCTTTTATTCGTTCGTAAGGGGAACATATCTAAACTCCACGGTACATATTCATACCCGCGTGGCGCCCAGTCTGGGGTATCAGACTGTTCGTTTTTTTTATAGCATTTGAGTGCAACAAAATATTTGACCTTTTGGACATAATGTCGAAAAGGGTGCTCTCGGTAATTGGGCTATATATTTATAACCATGGCCTCGAAGGCAAATAGATATTTTGGAGGATATTAGCTCTATTTTTGGTTGTTATCCTGTTGAAATTTAACAGTATAAAATCCGAGAAGACTTTAGAAGCTTATATCTGTGCCAATGACATCTTTATATTGATCAACTACCTCTGGTGTGGCTTCTTTTGCTGAAGCAATAATTCCCATCATAATTAACCATTCAATTAACGCTGCCATAACTTTGATTTTAATTTAATTATTAATTTTAATTGATAATCAAAGTTATGGCAGACTCCCGGGAACAAAGTGAACATTTGACCTCCAAATGATCAGGTTCCTTTTATCGGTTTTTTTCATGTTGTTTTTCTTTTTGGATTGTTAATCAATGACTTATATTTGTAGATCTTAACAAAAAAGCATTTTTGCATGAAAGATTTACAAATGTTGGTACAATTACTATCCGGTGTGAAGGTTAGTAAGCTGAATATTATTGGAACTGAGGGTGAGTCTGGTACTAAGGTTCAGCAATTATATGATGGAATCCTGGAGGGAGAGATTACCGATGACGTCGAGGGCGCTCAAAGATTTTATCCTGATGGGGCCTATAGCGTAAAATATTTCGGAAAATTAAAGAGAAAGCTTCAAGATCGGTTATTAAATACGCTATTTTTTATTGATGTTGATACACCGCAATTTACCGAATATAATAAAGCAAATCAAATTTGCCATAGAAATCTGCTTATTGTCAAATTGTTGCTTTCCTACAGGCAACGCCATTTGGCAATGATTATTGCTCGCAAGACTTTCAAAAAAGCGATACGTTTTGATTTTATCGAGGTTGCACTTATGTTGGCCAGAGAATTGAGAATACATTACGGAAGTATTACAGGAGAAACTGACAAAGCTGAATTTTTTAATAAGTATATCGAGAAATTTCTTAAAACCTATGCTTCGGAGTTAAAGGCGGAAAAATACTATTCAAAACTAATGTCCTTTTATGTTTTCTCAAGTGCCAATAAACCGGAGGCTCTTGAAATGGCAGAGGAGTTCTGTGATAACCTGAGATCACTTTTTGGGGAGGTAGATTCATTTAGGTTCAGGTATATTTCTTACTTGGTGTATATTTTAAGGTATGAGGCTGAAAATGATTATGGGAATACTTTGAAAGTATGCCAGGAGGCTTTGACATACTTCGCTACGAAGAAACATATTATAGTAAAGACAGTTTTGTTTCAGTTTTATTTTAAGATGATATCCTGCCATCTTCAATTGCACCAATATGAAAAGGCAAAGGAAAGCATTTTTACCTGTCTTGATCTGGTTCCAGAAGGTGATTATAATTGGTATGTTACGCAAGAATTGCATTTTCTTCTATTGGTGAGGTCTCAAGATTTTCCAGGTGCTTTTAAGGTATATTCTTCAGTATTTGCTCAATCAAATTTTTCATCTCAATATCAACCTGTTTTGGAAAGGTGGAAAATAAACGAAGCTTTTGTTCATTTTTTAATGCTTAAAGGAAGGATTGAACAAGTAAAAGATGGTGTCAGCAAGAAATTTAGAATTAATAAATTCCTTAATGAGGTGCCGAAGCACTCTAAAGACAAACGAGGTACCAATATTACCATTCTAATTCTTCAGATTTTGTTTTTATTGGAACAAGAGCGCCATGGAGAAATTTTTGAGAGAATTGAACCTTTGAGAATGTATTCAAGCCGTTACTTGAGGAAAGACGGAACTTTTCGTGGAAACTGTTTTATTAAAATGCTGATGCAACTACCCGCAGGCCATTTCCACAAAGAAGCAGTAAAAAGAAAAGCGACTCCTTACCTGAAAAAACTGGAATCCATGCCATTGGATATTGCGAACCAGGCTGCTGAACTCGAAATCATCCCCTACGAAGAATTATGGGAATATGTGATGGAATCATTAGATAATAAGGTAAGATAAAAAAAGGCCCGGCAATTTGCCGGGCCTTTTTAGCTGTGGAGGCAGGAGTCGAACCTGCACGAGGCGGTTAGCATCAGCACAAATATTTGGTGGTCAATCCCAATGTTGCAATCAACACCTTATGCTGAGTTTATCCCGTAATCCCCACCCCCGAGACAGGAGGGCATGGCTGCCTGTTTCATCACCCCACAGTGTGGTACACAACGTTCAATTTTCAAAAAACAACTAACAAAAAAGAGGTTGCGAAATTGAAGATTGAAACTTGTGTTTTGAATATTGCACAACTTCCTTTGAAGTTGAGTTAGCTGTGGAGGCAGGAGTCGAACCTGCACGAGGCGGTTAGCATCAGCACAAATATTTGGTGGTCAATCCCAATGTTGCAATCAACACCTTATGCTGAGTTTATTCCGTAATCCCCACCCCCGAGACAGGAGGGCATGGCTGCCTGTTTCATCACCCCACAGTGTGGTACACAACGTTCAATTTTCAAAAAACAACTAACAAAAATGAGTTGCGAAATTGAAGGTTGAAACTTGTGTTTTGAATATTGCACAACTTCCTTTGAAGTTGAGTTAGCTGTGGAGGCAGGAGTCGAACCTGCACGAGGCGGTTAGCGTCAGCACAAATATTTGGTGGTCAATCCCAATGTTGCAATCAACACCTTATGCTGAGTTTATTCCGTAATCCCCACCCCCGAGACAGGAGGGCATGGCTGCCTGTTTCATCACCCCACAGTGTAAAAATAAAAAATCACTTTCTTACAAGTGATGATGCAAATTTAAACGAATTGACCTTTTATGTGCAAATTTTTTAAATAAAAAAATAAAAATTTAGATGAAATTAAAAATTATGTCCTTTTTGTTCGTTGATTTTAAAATGAACTTACTCCTTTTGCCGATATATTATGAATATTGAATTTCAACCTTATACTAATTTTCCAAACACTCATTTCCTGGGTTGAAATCAGTAATAAGCATTATAAAAACAAACAAAGCCGATGTTTGTCTGAAACTAAACATCGGCTTTGAAATATTTTCAATACAAGGAAAAAACAGGCTATCCGCCGGCAACCCAGGCCATCAGGTACTGGCATAACAGGGCTCCATATGTTCCCAGGGCATATCCTAAAACAGCCATCAAAACTCCTACCGGAGCAAGTGCCGGACTAAAGGCAGCCGCTACAATTGGTGCCGAAGCTGCTCCTCCCACATTTGCCTGGCTACCTACCGCCACAAAGAAAAACGGTGCCCGGATGATCTTGGCAACCACCAATAACAATATAACATGTACCAGCATCCAGATAAAACCTATGGCAAACAACCCAAGATTGTTAAATATTTCTAGGATATTCATTTTCATCCCGATAGTAGCAACGAGAACGTAAATGAAAACACTACCCCAGCGGGAAGCACCCACGCCCTCCAGTTTTCTGGCTCTGGTAAATGACAGAATAAGACCTATAGTAGTGGAAATTACAATTAGCCAGAAGAAAGAAGATACCAGGGATTGTAGACCAATCCTAACAAGCGTCTCTTCATAGTTTTTCATGAATGGAACAATCTCTCCTGCTGCCCAATGTGCAAAAGCGACACCACCAAAAGCAAATGCCATCATGACAAATACATTGGTTGTGGTAGGGATACGTTCGATAGATGACCTGTAATTCTGAACGTTGTCTCTAAGTTCTTTAATGGCCCTGTTGTCAGCTTTTAATCTCAAATCAAGTTTATCTGAAATATTCGCTCCATACAAAAGGAAACCCATCCAGATATTTGCAACCACCACATCCACCACGATCATGGAAGAAAAGATCTTGTCTTTCACCTCAAAAATCTCCTTCATGGCTGTCTGGTTAGCTCCTCCCCCGATCCAGCTACCGGCAATGGTAGAAAGTCCGTTGGCCAGTTCAATAGGCTCCCCGACGATCATTTCAGGGGCCAGCTTGAGAATGACA
>QQUB01000547.1 GCA_008501835.1 Bacteroidota bacterium | reverse complement strand
AATGGATATGGTTCCAGACTGGCGGATGAATCCATGGAAAGAATGGTTGCTCTAGGAAGTAATTCGCTGGCAATAGTTCCGTATTCTTACATGCGTTCGGATCAACAACCTTCTTTTTTACCCATAATGAGAAGAGCGGGTACGGAAACGGATGAATCGGTTGTTGCGACTCATATTCAGGCTAAACAAAAGGGTGTTTTTACCATGTTAAAACCCCAGATTTGGATGCGGGGAAGCTGGCCTGGCAATATTAAAATGACCAATGCAGAAGACTGGAGATTGTTTTTTGACTACTATTACAGATGGATGCGGCATTATGCTTTGCTGGCGGAAATATGGGAAATCGACATGCTTTGTGTTGGGGTTGAATTTGCAGAAGCTACCCAGTCCAAACCGGAAGAGTGGCGAAAACTCATAAAGAAACTGCGCGGGATTTATTCAGGCCCCATGACCTATGCAGCCAATTGGGGTACAGAATTCGAAAATGTCGATTTCTGGGATGAATTGGATTACATTGGGTTGGACTGTTATTATCCATTGAGCAAAAGCCACAATCCCAGTCGCGACGAACTGGAAAAAGGGTTTAGGCAAACTTTACTAAAAGTCGAAAGGGTTTGTAATAAATTTGACAAGCCCCTGATTTTCACAGAAATCGGTTTCCGGAGCGTAGAAAGGACCTGGGTGCAACCACATGAAGAGGCCAATGGGAGAGAGGTGAATGAAGAAGCTCAGCATCTATGTTACGATATCGTTTTGAATCAGGTTATGAACAAAGAATGGTGTCAGGGAATTATCTGGTGGAAATGGCCAAGTTATCCCAATTATGATCAAAGGCGTGGATCAGGATTTACACCAAGCGGCAAGCTTGCTGAAAAGGTGGTGGAGGAATGGTTTTTAGTAAATAAGAGGGAGATTGACAGAGATTGATTCCGTAATAATTTTTAATTAAAGATAATGTTCAGACAAATTGTAGTACTAGATAAAACTGGTTTACAGAATTGGGCCTTGGAAAGATTAAATAAGTTTTCACAAAATCCAATTAGGGTTTATGAGGACATTCCAACCACAGATAGAGAAATTTCACAAAGAATAAAGGATGCTGATTGTGTTTTTGTATCGTGGAGTACTCAATTGAGTGGCCAAGCCCTTAGTAGTGCAAAAGACCTGAAATACGTAGGAATGTGCTGTAGTTTATATGACAGGAAATCAGCTAATGTTGATATTGATTATGCTGAAAAAAATGGGATTACTGTGACAGGTGTCAGAGATTATGGAGACGAAGGTCTTGTTGAATATATTATTTCAGAACTTATAAGATTAATAAAAGGAATTGGTAGTCAACAATGGAAAACGGAACCTGTGGAACTAACCGGAAGAAAAGTTGGTATTATTGGAATGGGAACAACCGGCAAAATGCTTGCTGACCGACTGCAGGCATTTGGAGCTAAGGTTTATTATTTTAATAGAAGTAGAAAACCTCAGGCAGAAAAGGATGGAATCATCTACTTACCTTTGAATGAACTATTAGAATCCACAGAAATTATTTCTATTCATTTACCCAAAAACACTACTATTTTAAATAGAGATGAATTCACAAAATTCGGAAATGGTAAGGTTCTTATTAATACCTCTCTTGGCCTGACCTTTGACAAATCAGCATTTGATAATTGGATATCCAATCAAACCAATTACGCCATTTTTGATGGAGATGGGATTGGAAATTACAAACAGGAATTTGACAATTTCCAAAATATAATATCAACAGAAGTCGTATCCGGATGGACTAAAGAAGCGCAGGAAAGGTTATCATTGAAAGTTTTAGACAATTTATTGGACTATATAAAAAATACAACAGCAAACAAGGAAAAAATGTGATATGAAAGAGTGAGAATATACCCCGCTGGCGGGGTCGGTTTTAAGTCGAAAAGTGTACTTTTTTGACTTAAAACCGGGGGTGGAACCTCTTCCAGCATGGAGTCCACCCCCGGATCACTATGGGAAAAGTCACCTTTTCTCCATTGATCCGACCCCGCCAGCGTGGTACATCAAAGTTTTAATCCAATGAGATAAACTGTAATGATGAGTCCTAAAAGAAGCTTTAAGAATGTTAAAAACGAAGAATGGTTGTATGCAATCTCAGGAGCATTTTTTAACAGCATCATCACTTGTTCGGTGTATTATACTTTCTCTTCAAAGGGGCGTTTTCAGAATTTGCTGTTTTTTGTTGTTTCTTTTATTGTGTTATTTTGCTATTTAATTTTTCAATATTCAGAAGAGGATATTGATTAATGGTTTTGCTAAAATTAGTTTATTACTCGTATCCTGTAACCCGTAACCCGCAACAATAAATCAACCCGAAATTTTCCGGTCTGGCATTACTTGTCTATTTTTGTCGGTTACTGCATTTGACATAAAATCTTTAGCCCTTAACCTGATTTGAATGGAATATTTACAACAAATTAAAGAGGCCTCTGAATATATCAGCAGCCGAACCAATTATGCTCCTAAAATCGGTCTGATCCTCGGGTCAGGATTAGGAGAACTTGCAGATACGATTGAACCTGCTGACCATTTCCCTTATGGAGAAATCCCTCATTTTCCTGTTTCTACAGTTTCCGGTCACAACGGTAAACTTGTCATAGGTAAATTTGAGGACAAGGAGGTAGTTGCCATGCAGGGGCGTATTCATTATTATGAAGGGTATTCCATGAAGCAGGTGACCTTCCCGGTCCGGGTTATGAAGGCATTGGGGGTAGAGGTACTGATCGTCACAAACGCCTGCGGAGGATTGAATGAGAACCTCTATGTCGGAGCGTTGATGTTAATCCGCGACCATATCAATATGATGCCTGAGAATCCACTCCGCGGACCCAATCTCGATGAACTGGGACCTCGGTTCCCGGATATGCTTCATACTTATGACAGAGAGTTGATTGAGCTGGCGAAGCAAGTGGCGAGTGAAAAAGGCCAGGAAGTCTTCGAGGGCGTGCATTGTGCCGTGACAGGACCGACCTTTGAAACCAATGCTGAAATGCATATGTTGAAGGTTTTGGGAGCTGATACGGTAGGCATGTCAACCATTCCTGAAGCAATAGTTGCCAGACATGCTGGCATTCGGACTTTGGGGATTTCGGCAGTGACCGATATGTCAGGAATGGAAGAAGTTACCCATGAATCTGTCATAAAAGCGGCCAATGAGATCAAACCAAGGTTTATTGATCTGGTAAGCGGAGTAGTCCGAAAAACTACTTTGGCCTGATCTGTGAAAAACTGGATAAGAAATAGTTGGGTAATACTGGCAGTACTACTGATTCTTGCCGATACTGTTTATGCTTATTTCCAACATTGTTCGATGCCAGTTGACGGCGATCTGATTCCCATAATCCTTCCAAGTGATCATTACCAAAAAGTATTGGATAATCCCTTTGGAGAAGCTGTATTGATCAATGATGAATGGTATGCTGGCCCAAACCGTTTCTTTGTTCATTGGTCAATGGTTGCAGTATTCCGAAATTTTCCCCTATGGCTTCAACAGTTTTTGGATCCTGTGGACAGCATTTATGCCTCCATGGCCATTTCAAAACTTTTAGTTCAAATTCTGTTGTTGATTTTATTAGCCTCATTAATAACCGGAGGAGGAAAATGGTTTTCCCGTAACTACTTGCTGGCGGTTTTTTTAGTAATTCCGTTTTTCCAAAATTCAGGATATTACTACAACAGCATGGGCATCATTGATCAATCCATTACCTACACTTTTTTTTATGCGCTGCCTGTAACTTTCCTGGTTTTGTATGCCTATCCTTTCCTTTTTCGACATAGTTGGAAATGGAATTGGGTGAAGATTGTTATATGGAGTATTTTGACAGTTACTTTACCTTTGGGAGGTACACTTGTGCCAGGAGTGGTATTGGTGGGAGCGGTCACTTTGATATTAGTTACTCACTCAAATCTGATAAAAAAGGGAAACCAGAATGGGGTTGAACAATGGGTGAAAGGATTAAAGCTACAGTGGTCCGGCTGGCACATCTTTTTTGCAACTTCAATGGTGATGGTGAGTTTGTATTCCCTTTATATCGGAAGAAATAATATTGAAGGGCTGACCGATACACTTTCGACTATTGATCGATACACTTTGCTTCCCAAGGGACTGATTCAATTGCTTTCTGAGAAACCATCCTATCTCTTATTTTTTTTGGTGATCACAGTTAATGTTTTCCTGATTCGGAAATTTGTTGATAGCCCCCTGTTTTTTCCAATACTCAAGTGGGTCGGAGTTTTCGTGCTATTGTACCTTTTGCTGCTTCCATTGGGTGGATATCGGGATTACAGACCTTTAATAATTCGCCGGGATACTTTTTTGCCTGTGTTTTTAGGATTAATCGTTATTTATGGATATTCATCTGTTATCTTGCTAAATAAACTCAAAGGAAAAACCCGGTTGGGCTACATTTGCTTAATTGGAAGTTTTATTATGATCTTAACCCTGGCAGACATTTCTGAGCTCAGTAATAACCATTGTGAGAAGCATGCACTGGAAACCATTGCAAAAAGTGAGAAGAAGGTCATAGCTCTCCCTGAGGATTGTACAATAATGAGTTGGGATATCAGGGAAACTTCGAAAAGCTCGAAAGACCTGGGAGAAATGTTACATCATTGGAGGATTACAAAAGAATTAAAGACTATTTACCAAGACTAAAAATCTCTAAGTGCTTTGTAAACCGATTCCATTGGCAATCCCATAATATTGGAGTATGTTCCCTCAATTCGCGATATTTTACAATGGCCGATCCATTCTTGAATAGCATAGGCACCGGCCTTATCATAAGGCTCGAATTTGTCGATGTAATACACTATTTCTTCATCGCTCATGGGTTCAAAGTAAACCTTTGATACTGTGGAAAATGTGTGCGATTTGTCTTTGGATACCAGGCATACTCCTGTGATGACCTCATGCATATTTCCGGAAAGTCTTTTTAAGATATTAACTGCGTCCTCCCGATCCTTTGGTTTTCCAAAAATAGTATCATCCTGTAAAACAATAGTATCGGCCGTTAGCAGGATTTCGCCATTTTGGAGCATATTCTTTGCAGCCTCTGCTTTTAGCTCGGCTAGAAAAGCAGCTACTTTCCTTACCGGTAAATCCTCCGGATAAATTTCTTCTACATCTACCGTTTTGATTTCAAAATTGAATCCTGATTCTCTTAATAACTGGCTGCGTCGTGGAGATTTCGAGGCCAGGATTATTTTCTTCTGCTGAAGGTCTGTTAATTGCATTTAGGATTAATTTTGAATTATATGTTGGTTTATGTGGTTCAACCTTTCTTAATCGAATTGAACAAATAGTAAAAGAATTACTCCGGATAACATCAATAATTTGATCAATTGACTCACGGTATGAAAATCTGATTTCTTTTTCGCATTATATAACCGCACAAGCGACCAAATGTTTGTGGCAATTAAAATAGGGAGGATGATGATCCGCCCCACGAAATTGAGATGAGACCAGGCTAACCACCCACCCATGGCGATCATGATCAACAAGGATATTCCAAAAAAAATGGAAATCTTTTTTACTGAAATTATTCCCATTAAAACAGGCAAAGTTCGGTACTTTTGGGCAGCATCACCTTCAATATCTTCAATGTCCTTTACGATTTCCCTGAATAAGGTTGAATAAAAGGCAAACAGCATATAGGCCCAAAAAAGAATGATGATCTTGATATAGATATGAGGTGCTGATTCCGATAATTCCATTATCCCCTCCAATTCCGCAAAGCCAATAATTCCAGCAACTCCTGCAGCAAATGCTGAAATAAGCAGATTACCAACAAGAGCCATTTTTTTCAGGTATTTGGAATATGCAAAAAGGCTGCCTACTGCAATGGGGTACAGGACAACCAACTCAGGTTTATGGATATAGAATGCCAGGTAAATTGCTAAAAGAAAACCCAGCGCACTGAAGGAAAAATATAACCAAGTGGCTGATTGGAGGGAAATTTTTTCCTTTAGGATTACGGAGCTTCTTTTGTTGATCAGGTCGGTTTCATAATCCAGGATGTCATTAATCACGTATCCGCCTGCGGTTACCAGAATGGTCACTAAAATAAAAAGCAGAAATTGTTGTAGCGGCAGGGTAGGAGTAATGCCATTTGCTTCAAAATGAGGTAGCAGAAGATAAAAATACAGAATAGATTGCGTGACGGCAACTATGATTAGGTTGGGAGTTCTGATCAGGCGGAAAAAGTTCAGCATAAGGTGAATACCTTTGTTTTGCCCAAATATACTTTACATTTGGATTAGTTCACTTAGAGGTTGTCGAAATTTTTAATCATCTAAAAATCAGCTATTTAGTATTATTCGTGAATTTCCCCTATAGGTTTGGGAAGTTGCAAGAATGGATAATTGGATGAGCAGTAGCTGTTTCCTGGAATGAAATGATGATACCAACTCTCATCTGAAGAGAATAATAC
>QQUB01000574.1 GCA_008501835.1 Bacteroidota bacterium | reverse complement strand
TCCGTTTCCGCAACTTTGTAGGTCGGGATGTCTCCCTGAATGATTTTGGTGAAAATGCTGGCCATTTTTAATTAGATTGGTAACTATTCAACGAAATTCTTAATCAGGCCTGGAAAAACATTTTTAGAGTAAAACCTCAGCCTAACTTAAGTTTTACTGAACAATCTCTTAGAGTGAAATATTCATAATTTCAAATTCCATATTCCCTCTTGGGGTTTCAACAACGGCGATCTCTCCTACTTCCTTGCCCAGTAAGCCTGATCCCATCGGGGAGGTAACCGAAATCTTCTTATTCTTAAGGTCCGCTTCCGTCTCGGAAACCAGCTTATAGGTCAGCTCCTTACCATTCTTTACATTTTTAATGGTAACATTGGACAATACCGTTACTTTGGAAGTATCAAGGGTACTTTTATCGAGCACACGCGCACTGGCGAGTACTTTTTCCATTTCGTTAATTTTGAGCTCCAGCATCCCCTGAGCATCCTTTGCAGCATCATACTCTGCATTCTCGGAAAGATCTCCCTTCTCACGGGCTTCTGCAATGGCTTTAGCCGCTTCTGATCTACCCTTGGTTTTCAATTCTTCTAATTCTGCCACGAGGTTATCGTAACCTTCCTGTGTTAAATAATTAATTCCTGACATAAACTATCGTTATATAATTAAAAAACAAGAACGCTTTTCGATTCCTGCGAATCAAAAAGCGTCCTTGCCTTGTTAGGAGTACAAAGTTAAGCAATCTTAGGCGTAAAATCAACCGTTTTTAGCGAATCGAAATAAAAATATGACGATTTCAACAAGGTAAATTGACTTAATGCCTAATGCTATCCAAATGTAGCCTTTTGCTTTTAATATCGGGAAAATATCAACATCCCGCTGTCTGAAATTGTTCTAAGCCCGACCAGGTAAATAACTAGTTTTTAATGCTCAGGATCTCAAATCCAAGATTACCTCTAGGTGTTTTCACATTCACTACATCACCTACCTCACTACCTACCAGGTTTGTTCCAAGCGTAGAAGTAACGGAAATCTTCTGATTTCTTAAATCTGCTTCGTTATCGAAAACGAGCTTATAGGTCAACTCCTCTTCTGTTTCTGTATTTTTAATAGTTACTTCAGATAAAACCGACACTTTGGAATCGTCCATTTTACTCTTATCCAAAACGCTTGAATTATCCAGTAATGCTTCCAAAGTTTTAATTTGAATTCCAAGCTTCTCTCTGGCTTCTTTTGCTGCTTCAAGAGCTGACAACAGGCTGTCATAATCTTCTTGAGAAAAATAATTTACTCCAGACATAATTTTAGATTTCTATTAATGATATAAAACAATTGGCGCTGGTATTTAGGTCATTTGGACCTTAACCGGTTAACAAATGACCTTTCTTATCTGCGTCTTTTTTTCTTACTGAAACAAAATTACTGCTTCTTTTTTATGTATGTTTTCCAAATTTTATTAAAAATACGACGTCCAAAACACCTTGAAAACAAAATAAATTTTGAATCGAGGTTTGTAAAATAACTTATATTCTAAATGAGTGGTATTCAGGTTTGAAAGAGGCATTATAACTCCCTAACATTCAGATAATTCGGACAAAGAACTTGCCTTAGAAAAGCGGTCAGGATCAAAAAGCGCGATCAGTTTTTAAGATCCGGTTGGATTAATGATTATTTTTCCCCATTTAATATATGATGGCCACCGTCAGGAAGCCTCAAAAAAAAATCCCGAATCTTGACATATGTCAAAATTCGGGATGATGTAGATGTTTTTTTTATAGCATCTACATATTGAAACGCACGCCAATATTGTGGGTGCCGTTAAATATTTTCGTGTGTCTGTAAGCGTAATCGATGCTTACTTTGGTATTCTTTTTCTCTTTGCTCAAAGGCAGTGCAACACTGGCACCGGCACTCAAACCTGTATACAATGGACGTTCAGCTTCACTTGGACTTCCGCTCTTGAACTCGTAACGGTATCCCGCACGCAGCATGAAAAGTTCCTTAAGTGAAAATTCAAGTCCTCCTCCAAGTTGATCCTGTGAGAAAGAGTTGGAAGTAAAGTTACCAACTGCAGTCAATCTCGCAGTACCACCAAGCAGAAAATCATAAGACATTCCAATATTCAGCATTGAAGGCAATTCATAACCCGCAGAACGCTGTGAAAGGGTAATCTGGTATCCTCCGTCAACATCCGTCAGGTCATTGAGACCTTCACCGGAGAAACGCATTTTACCACCTACATTTCTAAGTGAGATACCAAATTTGAAATTGTCATTCTCTCCAGTAACATACTGTACCCCTGCATCAACAGCAAATGCAAATGCATTAATATCAGCTGTAGATTCGGAAACTCCTCTGAGGGTAATACCTACCGTAACTTTATTTTCAAAAGTATGGGCATAGGAAAGACCAATGTTGAAAAAACTGGGAGAGAAGGTCGTACCTGTACCTTCCGGCTGATCCGTTGTAGTCACAGGAATATCGCCAAAATCCAGCGCCATCAGACTCATACCGATTGCACCGTTTTCTCCAACCTTTCTGGCTACACCAAAAGCATTCATATTTATTCCGGTACCGCTGAGGTAAACCGCATTACTGAAAGAAATTTCAGTTGAATTGATCCTTGACAAACCGGCAGGGTTGATACGAATAGACTCTACTCCCGACACATTGGCCGTAGTCATTGCATGCAATCCGGCTGTCCTGGCGTAAGGAATCATCAGCAATTCGTAAGCACCTGCTTCCCCCTGACGGTCAGGGTTACCGGCATGTACCTGCAAAGCCATTCCTCCAAAAACCAAAAGGAAAATGATTGAGTATATCTTTTTATTCATCTGTTTGAAACCTTTAATTAGACTTTTATCAAGTCCAAATTTTAAAAAACCGACTGCTGGGCTGTTTGAAAATTTCCGAACATTTCACCATTTTGAAATCAAGGATGAAGAAATTCGATTTTTCAGCCCCGGATAATTTGTTTCCGAATATGTTTCAGAAAAACCGAATTTCTTCACAACCCAAAGTCGTTGATATTTTATAACCCTGATGGGTCAAATTGTCTGTTAACACCGAACCACTTGAGCGTTCTTTCTCCAAGTCCATCGGCCTGTACATGTATCAGGTAGACTCCACTCGCGATTGGGATGCTTCTGTTGTTCTTCAGGTCCCACTCCAGATCAGGAAGTACCTGGTTCAACTCAATAGCAGATCCCTTAGGTGTTGTACCTAACTCATCTCTTTCGTACTGACGAATAAACTTACCATCTAATGAATAGATCGTAACCGTACACTTAGCCGGCAAGTTAGTGATCTTAACTGTAGTGGTAAACTGGCTGGTCTCATAATCCGAGAACCCGTAATATGGATTTGGAACTACATTGATCATATCCAATGCTGATTCAACACCATCCTCATCCAAATCACTTGCCTGCAATCCATCCAGTTTAAATCTGTATGTTGGGTAACCGTTGTAATCACCGGTTCCTACCTCTACTTCATAAGGATTATTTGCACGCAGTTTAACAGTCAGGTCCTCAGGAACCAAACCATCACCATAAGAAAGGAATTGTTGTCCGGCCAAAGGCATGATCAAACCTGTCCAGGTGATCTCTCTAACGGCGTTCACTTTCTTAAATGCAGAACCTGCATCCGGATGTAAGCGGTCAGCAATTTCAAAACATCCATCATAAGGCTGCTTGGTCACATAAATAAAGTGCTGTCCACCGAGGTAGTAGTTAAAGCTGAAAGGCTCACCAAATACTCCGGTATTCAGGAATACCTGTGATGATGGGTTGAACATCATATCACGTCCTCTAGGAGTTTCTGAGAACGCATCAGGGTACAATGTACCATCATAGATGGAATTCTCTCCAAAGAAGATATTCAAACGCTGTCCGGTCTCAACATCAACAGCATATCCAGGGAACCATCCCATTCCGATCTCAACTTCCGGGTTAGGATCTACATCTGGCAATCCGTCGCCGTCATTATCGTCCTTAGTAACACTAGGTGCTCTTCTAAGGTCAAAATGTTCAACATCTCCTTCCGTTGGTACACCTGCAGCAGTCACCCATTTATTGGCAGACTCCACAATAGCACAACGGCTCCACAGTGCTTTATTGGATGTGAATACGATATCTATGTTATTGATCTCATCAAGATCTGTCTGGCCATGGGCCACTGAATTCGCATTTCCGTTATTGGTCCATGCTGGTGTAATTACCTCCTGGAGAAGTCCTTCTCCGCCTTCCCAGTCACACAAGTAATAAGGTACAAAGTATCCAGGACCAATATTATTGTAAACAGCTTCAGGGTCCAGGAAGTCAAACGGCTGTCCGGGATTGGTCTTCACAAAGTCGAACAGCACTTCCTCCAATGCAGTAATTTCAGGAAGATAATTATCTGGAATTCCAGACAACCAGGCTGTTGCTTCTTCTCCTTTAGCATACTCCTCTTCATAACCGATAAACCCGTTGGTTGGGTCTTCCAGGGGCTCTGTACCTGCATCAGCCACCTGGCCAATAGCAATACTGAAGCCAAATTCACTAACGATCTGTTCATTGAGCTTGGAAATCGTCGTATCAGACAAAACCTCTGGGCTGGAAGGATCACTGAGATTCTTCAATAGCCAATAAGTATTATTATCCAATTGATCGTTACCCATGTTCTCATCAACAAAAGTCAACTCAAATTCTCCGTCTTTAACATCCAGTGGATTGTAAACGAGGATATCAATAGGTCCGCGACCCGGACGATAAGTAAGTTCGTGTACAGGAGTACCTGAAGCGAATCCTTCTTCAATGGCTGCTCTTGTCTCATCAGAAAGGTCGAGGAAGTTTCTTGCTGTTCCTACCCCATCAATTCTTGTAATGATCGCTCCATCGCCATAGGCTGCATTCAATTGTCTGTCAACAATAGGACGAGGGATAACGGTATAAGGCTTTCCATCCTGGTTAGGTCCGATATTCTTACGGCCTTCGAAATATGGTTTCTTCTGTCCAACCTGAGTTTCAGGATCGAACGGCTCATACTCATTAAAGGCATAAGCTACAGCGATAAAGTAATATTTCTTGTGATTGATCAATTGAACATCCTGGCCGGCAGCAAACTGATCTTCGGTAATTCTAAAGGTATGACGGATTCCCTGATCCTGTCCTTCCACCTGCATTTCAGGTATAAAGAATTCCTCCTCAGTTGGTCTGTCTTCTTCGTCCAATGCTTTCCAGTTGAACAATTTTCCGATACCATTCTTGATGTCAACCTCAGCTACGATACGTACCTTTTCCGGATCATTACGGTTATCAGCAGAAAGGTCGATATCCTGGTTAGCCACCTGGAAAATACGGTACCCTTCGAAGTAATAAAGACTATCTATTGTTCCGGCAGGAATATCAAGACCTGTACCTGCATATTCCTCGTTAATATTGTTGGAAGGTGCATTATTGGTCAGGACTGCAATCACTTCACGATCAAGCTCGATGAAATCCACATCCGGTGCATCAGGTCCGTTAGGAATGTTGAAACACTCATCAAACAACTTCTGTGCGATATCATCAGCTTCCTGCAATTTACGGATGCTAGGGCATGGATACGGCTGATCAGCTACCCAAACAGCACCTACGATCAACTCGTTAACCGCTCCCGGATCAAGACGGAAAGGTCCTGAAGCCTGAACAGTACGACGGTCACCAAATGGAAGGTCTTCTGTACACATGGACCATCCGTTCTCATCATCAGGTGCATCGATAAAGGCAAAATCAACATCTTCTGTACCTTGCTGGTAACCATTTCCTCCTACCTGGAAAGAAGATCCATCTCTCCATGAACCGGACATATAGTTATAATATTCCGTCTCATTTGCAGGGTCTGTAGTACCAGGTTCTGGTGAACCTACACTACCATTATTATAATAGGTAAAGGAAGACATTCCGAGCTCCTCTCCATTTTCATCCAAAGGCCCGCGGAAATAATCCACACCAAGGATTGGAACTTCCTCACAGTAAGTTGGTACACCCTGGTCACAGTTACAACCTGTAGTACCATCCACTGCATCTTCGTTGTATACATAAGCAAGACTACGCTCTACATCACAACCTACGTAGTCATCCGTATAACATCCGAGGTCTGGGTCAACCCACCAGGCGAAGTAGGTACTGTCGATACTTGTAATCGCACGGTTGATCAGTTTGTACCTCTGGAAGGTCATGTTGTTGATCTCGTCACTTGTAGAATAGGCAAATGTCTGTACCTGAACCTCCATTTTAATTTTCAGCGGAGATCCGGATTCTGCGTGAGAGTTACCGGAATCGTTATAGATCCAAAAGATCATCTCATCACCATAATAGATGTCCGGACAACCACGGATCTCAATGATCGGGTAATCACTCTGTACAGGGTCGTAGTTACCGTCCTGGTCATAATCATGGAAACCTGCCAATCCCTGGCTGGTATTTGGCAGTTCGAATTCGTGTACATCGCAGAAATA
>QQUB01000313.1 GCA_008501835.1 Bacteroidota bacterium | reverse complement strand
GCATCAGGGAATACTGGGCAATGTCCTCATCATAGTTCAGACTGCCCAGGAGACTCCCGTTTGTGAATAAATTAATTTCCGCAGCCTGTGGAATGGTAAAAGCCTCAGTGTCAAGAATGCTCAGACTAGTGGTCACAAGCAATTCAAGAGTCGAATCCTGAGTGCTCCAAATTCCATTTAAAACAATGGAGGATTGGTGATCAGGAATTTCTACTTCTACCACCTGTGAAAAAGTATCTTCGTCACAAGAAGAAAAGCTGGCCACAATTAATGCAGCCAAAAGAAAAAAGATGTTTTTATTTATTAATTGCATGATTTTATCTTTTTGAGTTTTCACAAATACAGGAGGTCTAAAATTTAATACCAAAGGAAACCGAAGGAATGACCGGTAGAATGCTGATTTCCTTAAACTTTCTTACCGATGTGTCTGTATCCGGGTCATAATCAGAAGAAGCGATCATGAAGTAAGGGTTATTATGATTGTAAACATTATAAGCCCCTACTGTCCAAACCCGTTCGTACTTGGGTTTCTTTTTACGAAATTCTATACTCAAATCGAGGCGGTGGTAATCAGTCATTCTAAACGCGTTTTTCTGACCACCGGATTCGATTTCATAAAAATACAGATAGGGAGTTCCTCCCCCTGTTCCACTGGTATAAACATCGGTTGGGTACCTGAAAACATTTAGGGTTACTGCATTACCGGTACCGTATACCCAGGCTCCTGACAGGGAAATGTTATCGTTTATTTCATGGATCACCGCTACAGAGATATCATGTCTTCGGTCATACCGGAAAGGATACCTCCGTCCTCCATTGAGTTCATCAAATTGTCGGTAATTCCAGCTAAGCGTATAACCGATCCATCCGGTAGTCCGGCCTTTCTTTTTCTGTAGAAAAACCTCAATACCATAGGCTTCCCCGTTGCCCTGGGTCACCTTTTCCTGCCAGTCATTTTCAAGACCGAAGAGAAAACTCGCCCCTTCTTTATAAGCTACAACGTTCTTCATTTCCTTGTAAAACCCTTCTATACTCACTTCGTATTTATTGTTGAATGTTCTGGCCAGACCAAAAGCCGCTTGCCATGAATTTTGAGGTTTTACTTTCTCAGTACTCGGTACCCAAAGATCAGAAGGAAGACTAAGTCCTTCAAAAGTCAATAAATTGATGTACTGGGTCATAGTTGCAAAGGAACCTTTTATGGCCAGGTTATTACTCAACAGATAACGCATTCCCAACCTGGGTTGAATCGAGGTGTACCAATGGCCGTCGGTATTAAATGCTGATGCATGAACCCCGACATTCGCCTTAAAGGCGCCTAACCTTATATCATCCTCAATATAAGCGCTGTATTCCATTGAATAGGCATTTTGAGATCCGATCAAAGTATCGAGTTCAAAGGTTCCGTCACTGCCTTTCAGGGCCAGTGCTCCGGGACGGTAAGTATGATGGGTTGCACTTGCACCAAATCGAATATAATGGTTGGGTATCGGAATAAAATCAAAATCCACTTTGGCAGCAAAATCTTCGATACCGGAAAGATATCTGGCTGAGAATTTTTCGGTGTTCTCCCCGTCGTTGAATTCTGTAGCTGCTAAAAAATTGATGTCATAATTGCTATAGGTCAAAGTTGTATTGGCAAAGAGTTTATTGTTGATTTGATAATTCCATCTCAATGCAGCTATGGTATTTCCCCAATCGATACCTCCTTCAAAAATATCTTCATCCTCCTCAAATTTGTTATAGAAAACATCTGCACCTGAATAGACACTTAGGTACAACCGGTGTTTGTCATTGAATTTGTGTTGGACCTTTGCGTTTAAATCATAAAAATGGGCCTTGATCTTTGTTTTTACTCCCTGATCACTGGCAAAAGCATTGATGAAAGGACGAAAAATCAGGTCGGCATAGGTGCGTCTGCCCGAGACAAGAAAAGAAGTACTTCCTTTCCTGATGGGACCTTCCAGGGCAAATTTTGAAGAGATCAAGCCAATAGAACCTTCCCCGTGGAATTCCTCCATATTACCTTCTTTCATGTTGATCTCCAGCACGGATGAAAGTCTTCCTCCAAACCTTGCAGGAAATCCCCCTTTGGTCAGGGTGACGTTTTTGATGGCATCTGCATTAAAAACCGAGAATATACCCAGCAAGTGAGATACATTGTAGACGGGAACCCCATCCAATAGTACAAGATTCTGGTCGGGACTGCCTCCCCGGACATATAAACCGCTTTGGCCCTCACCGCCGGATTGTACACCTGGAAGTAATTGCAGGGTTTTCAGGACATCCACTTCACCAAGTAAAGCAGGAAGTTTCTTGATCTGTTCAACCGGGATATCCACCTGGCTCATCTGGCTGGATTCTTCAATTTTTTCCACTCTTTCAGCCACTACTTCTACCTCACTTAGTTCCAGATAAGGTTCCAGTTGGATGGTCTGGTTAATGTCTTTATCTAAATAGACTTTTAAGGTCTGTGTCTGGTAGCCGATGTAGGAGAAAGTCAGTTCAACAGAATCTTTGGGCAGTGTGAGGCTGAAAAAGCCGTAAGTGTTGGTAATTGTTCCGTGCCCGGATTTAATGTCGTACACATTAGCGGAGATCAATTTTTCACCGGAAGAGGCTTCTTCGATATAACCGCTGATGGTAAAATTTTGAGAGAAAACTACTGTTGACAGAAATAGCAACAGCAGGGTAGAGAGCGTTTTTTGCATAAGTAATAGGTTGTTTAGTTTTTAGAGCAGTGTTAATATTTAATTTAAGTTTTTTGCAACCCCTCAAATGTTATTCCAAATTGAGAGGATAAGTGGATGAAATGGAAGGATGGATGACGTGTTTTATTTTTTCAATATTCCATTTTTCCAATATTCCATCTACATCAGCTATTCGGTTTGGTTTATGAAGGTTGTTTTCGGTTAAGTTCTCTAACTAATAAATTTGGTTACCATTAAAGGAATAACCGGTCTGGGATCAATTGACAGTTCAATAACGAATGAGGTGACATACGTTTTTAAGAATGGGGAAAATTAACAATTGGTTGCATAGTAAATAATATTCTTCGAAGGAAAAAAGAGCCTTAAATCATAGAAATTACCTGCAAACAGCTCTAAACAGTCAACTGGGGTAAAAAAATGTAATAATCGGGTAATTTCCATCAATGCCTACTCAGGATTTTACATTTCATTTGTAACTACGATAATCGAACAGGAAAGATTGGAATGCATTTTTTTTACCAGGACAGATGGACAATTGATGGCCTGTTGGTGGTAATTTGTTGAAGTTTTTTTCGGGAATTAATAACTAAAAAAGCAGGAATTTCGAAAAGTTTAGTCCTGCAGTTTTAAAAAAAAAAATTCCTGAATTGAAAAATACAGATACGCCTGGTCCATTTTTAATCACTTATGACAAGAGACAATACATGAAAATAATATCAATTGAAAGTTTTATCCTTACCGACAAACTGAAGGAAAGTTTTTATTTTTCACAATGGGAGTATTCTGAAAGACAAATCTGTATTGTGAAAATTACTTCAAATACAGGACACGTCGGTTGGGGAGAAGGATATGGACCTGCAAGAATTATTAAAGCGGGTATTGAACATCTGACCCCCTTTGTGGTTGGGCAAAACCCCCTTGAAACTGAAACCATATGGAGTACGATGTACAGACGAACCCTGGACTTTTCAAGACGGGGAATATTGGTTTCGGCTATGAGTGCTTTGGACGTTGCTTTATGGGATTTGAAAGGAAAAATCCTTGATCAACCTGTACACCTGATGCTTGGAGGAAAAAAGCGGGGTATCGTTACCCCCTATGCAACGGGGATGTATTTTGCCAACAGAAAAGACCTGGGCGGAGACCTCGCCAAAGAAGCTGCGATGTATGTCCGATCAGGATTTAAAGCCCTGAAAATGAAAGTGGGCCTCAGCCTGGAAAGAGATATCGAATATGTGAAATTGGTCCGAAATGCAATAGGCCCCGGCATAAAGTTAATGATTGATGCAAATCATGCCTATAACCTGCGGGAGGCCATAACGCTGGCCAAGGCAGTTGAGCCTTATGATATTTATTGGTTCGAAGAGCCGCTTTCCCCGGAATATTATCACCAGTATTCAGAGTTGAGAACCAAAACATCCATTCCTATTGCAGCAGGGGAGTGTGAATATCTGCGATTTGGTTTTCAAACTTTATTGCAATCGAATTCCGTGGATATTTTGCAACCAGACATATGTGCC
The DNA here is from genome assembly GCA_008501835.1 of Bacteroidota bacterium. GTDB lineage: Bacteria > Bacteroidota > Bacteroidia > Chitinophagales > Saprospiraceae > BCD1. The sequence continues at coordinate 2,246 of QQUB01000313.1, read as the reverse complement.
TCAGGAGGATTGACCGAAGCTAAAAAGATTGCTACTTTGGCATCTGTATATGGCGTGGAGGTAGTTCCTCATACCTGGGGAACCGGTATTGCCATAGCCACGGCTCTGCATTTTGTAGCTAATCTTGAAATTTTCCCGGGCAGATTATACCCTCCCGGGCAGTTCATGGAATATGACCGTACAGAAAACGGCTTGCGGGAAGAGTTAACACAATCTTCAATGAAGGTAGTAAACGGAGAAATAAAAATTTCCGATGCACCTGGATTAGGTTTTGAAATGAACGAAGATGCTTTACATAAATATTCCATGAAAGAATTTATCTGAAACAAGTAAGCTGGTATTATTTCCTTCATGGTCATAACATTTATAACTTTTATTGCAAATGAAATTCGGATATAAAAAACTCTACATTGACGGACAGTTGACAGATGCATCCTCTGGGGAAACTTATGAGGTAATTTGCCCGGCAGACGAAAAACCAATCGCCAAAATTGCCTGGGCGAGTAAGGAGGATACGGAACGCGCACTTGAATCTGCTCAAAAAGGGTTTGAGTATTGGTCAAAATTACCATTGGAGGAACGCCTTGAGTGGATCGATAAGTTGCGAAATAAGCTATTGGAAAACAGGGACCTGTTACGTGAAAGTATCATGTATGAAATGGGGAAAGTCTGGGAAGGAACTGATGAAGACCTGACGAGTATTACCGATTCCTTGAAGTTTTATGCTGATGAGATCAAAAACAGGGTAGACATCCCTATCGAAGACAAGGAGGGAACTCATGCCCATAGAATTGTATCTCAGCCATTAGGTGTGGCTGTAGCTTTTTTAGCATATAATTTTCCCCTGCTCAATCTTGGATTTAAACTTGGACCTGCCCTGGCAGCAGGTTGTTCGGTGATTTTGAAGCCATCGGAATTTTCCCCGTTATCAGCTTATATAATTGGTGAACTCTGCGAAGAGATCAATTTTCCTAAAGGTGTAGTTACAGTGCTTTGCGGTGATGTTCCAGGTGTTGGGGTGCCACTTTGCGAAAGTACTATTCCCAAATTGATCACCATGATTGGTTCCACGGAAACAGCACAGAAGCTCATTGCTCAAAGCATAAAAACTTCCGTTAAACGGTACAGTCTGGAATGTGGAGGGAATGCTCCATTCATTGTCTTTGAGGATGCGGATCTTGACCTTGCCATTACCCATGGTGCCAATTTGAAAATCGGTAATTCCGGGCAAATCTGTGTAGCACCAAACCGATTTTTTATCCATGAATCTGTGATAGACCAATTTACAGAAGGCATCGTGAAACGGTTTGAAAATGCCAAATTAGGATTTGGCCGTGAGCATGAACCTGATATGGGGCCTCTTGCTAATAAAGCATCGGTAATCAAAGTCCATAACATTGTTAAAGAAGCTGTAAAACAGGGAGGAAAAGTAATTTACGGAGGAGAACCCATTGAAGGTCCCGGCTTTTATTTCCAACCAACCGCCATTCGCTTAGAAGACAAAAAAGCAGAGATCCTTCAGCATGAGATTTTTGGTCCGGTCGCGATAATAGTCCCTTTTTCCACCAAGGAAGAAGTCATAGACCTGGCTAATAATACTGATGCCGGACTAGCTTCTTATGTCTATACAAAAGATGAAGCATTGCTGGATTATTTTACTCAAAAACTCGAGTTTGGAGAGGTTCATCTCAATGGATTGAAATTTGATATTTATTTGCCACATGGAGGCATTAAAAACAGCGGTATTGGAGTCGATTGTTCAACCTATGCCCTGGACGATTATCTAATTCGGAAGCGGGTTACACAAGCATTAAACTAGGTTTTTAAAGCAAGGATTAAAATAATATGCAAACTTCAACACAACAGGCCATGTCGCCTGAAATAATCAAAAAAATTGATGATGCCGGAATCATTGCGGTGATCATTCTCGATGAAATAGGACATGCCGTTCCGTTGTCCGAAGCTTTGCTTAAGGGAGGGGTGGATACTATTGAGCTTACCTTACGTACTCCAACAGCCATGGATGCAGCAAAAATAATCAAAAAAGAGGTGCCGGAAATAACGCTTGGATTTGGTACGGTTTTAACAACTGAGCAGGTTCGGGCAGTGACAGACGTTGGAGCAGATTTTGCGGTAGCACCTGGTTGTAACCCCAGAATTATTAAGGAAGCCCAAAAACAGGGGCTTTCATTTGCTCCCGGAATAATGACCCCGACCGATATCGAAATGGCAGTTGAATTGGGATG
>QQUB01000419.1 GCA_008501835.1 Bacteroidota bacterium | reverse complement strand
GTACTCCAGGTGGTTTATTAACTACTAGCAGGACTTCATCTTTGTAAATAATTTCCGGTTTAAAGGCCATCGTAATTAATGCTGAAATGATTTAATGCAGGAATACTTAAAAGATATTTATTGATAGTTAAATGAGCTTAAAACAGCTCTGTAAACTTCCGGCGTTTTCTGAAATAGAAGTTCCAAATAACGCTTCCTCTGTAAACCCCGTTGTCATTCCAATCTCCAATTTTTGCTTCAAGCACCAGTTTTTTATAATACCTGCGCTTTTTCATCAGGCTCGGGAATTGGGAATAAAACTTGATATGGGCTTTAAGGATCATCCAGATGAAATTGAATTCCCCTCTTGAAAGAAACAACATAGCAGCTGCTCCGTCCAGGATCAACCTGAAAAACACAATCCAGAATAGGTGCCTTTTGGATTCATTTTTAAACAATGTATATAAAGAATTCCTGAAATTCAGGTAAGTCTTGGTAGGACTGACATAATTAAGGGTCCCGCCTCCTACATGATACACCTCCGATTGAGGCACCACAGCAATACCATATCCAGCTCTTTTCAACCTCCAACACAAGTCAATTTCTTCAAAATGAGCGAAATAATCCTCATCAAAACCACCAAGTTTATGAAATAGCTCAGACCGGATGACCATGGCTGCTCCTGATGCCCAAAAGACTTCCGTGGCATCATCATACTGGCCTTCATCCTCCTCTAAAACATTCAGGATCCTTCCTCTGCAAAAGGGGTACCCCATAACGTCCATCCATCCACCAGATGCCCCTGCATGTTCAAATGACTCTTTATTGTGATAAGCTTTGATCTTTGGCTGACAGGCTGCAATATTTGGATGATCCTCCATATATTGAAGTATAGGTTCCAGCCAGCCTTTAGGCGTTTCTACATCCGAATTCAATAACACGTAATAATCCGAATCTTCTTCTTTTAACGCTATGTTATATCCCTTTGCGTAACCGTGGTTTTTGTTGAGTTCTATGCAACTAACCCGTGGGAAATTTGATTTAATATAATCAACGGAATCATCCTCAGAATCATTATCCGCCACCACTACTCTGGATTCAGCCGGTGCACCTGCAACCACTCCGGGCAGGAAATTCTCCAAATACTTACGTGTATTATAATTTAGTATGACGATGGATGAGTTCGGCAAAGTTTTTTTTTTGGAAGGCTCTTTTTCCAGTTTCAATAAACAGGCTAGGCTATCTTCTTTGTCTCTGGCAAGTTGCGCCTTTAACTCTTCAAGATCTTCAAATTTGACATCTTCTCTGATGAATTCGACCAGTTCTATTTCTATTTGTTCATCATAGATCTTCTGATCAAAATCGAAAATATTCACCTCGATAGAAGTAGCTCCATCTTCGGTTATTGTGGGTCGGTTACCTATGTAAAGCATACCCCGGTATTTTCGGAGTTTGTAATTTACATAAACCGCATAAATTCCAATTGGAGGAATTATTTTCGCTTTCTCCTCCACTTGTATATTGGCTGTTGGAAACCCCAGTTTTGAGCCCGTTTTATGGCCGTGGACCACAGTACCGGTCAACAAAAAATGATGTCCCAGCAATTCTGCTGCTTTATCAACTTCCCCGGCTTTAATGGCGTTCCTGATTTTCGTTGAGCTGATAGAAATATCCTTGATGGTTTGTTTTTTGATCTCTATCAGATCGTATCCTCCCTCTTCAGCATGATACTTCAGATAGTTAAAATCGCCCTGCCTATTCAGACCAAATCGATGATCATAACCAATTACAATTGTGGAAGGATTAAATTTTTCGATGAGGAATTTGTGGATGTATTCATCAGCACTTTGCTGGGCAAATTCAATCGTAAATGGCACCACAACTACATTATCAAGCCCAAGTTTTTTAAAGAGTTTGATCTTTTCGTCAATGGTATTGATCAATTCCAGGGTATTGTCTTTAGGATAAATGATCTGGCGGGGATGGGGATGAAAGGTAATGACAACACTTTCCCCTCCGGTACTTTGGGCTAACTGGCAAACCTTTTCAATAATCTTCTGATGCCCACAATGAACCCCGTCAAAAGAGCCGATGGTAATTACGGCCTTTTCGAACTTTGGCAAATCATTTAAATCTCTGTATACTTTCATGGTGGTGCAAAAATAAAATTTGCCTTGAATAAAAAGGTCCGGGAATGTATTTTTTATTCATTTTCAGCCTCCCCGGTGGCCAAAGACCTCATTTTATTCAAAATCTGATCAATATCATAATTTTCCTCACTAAGTACATGCATCCTTCCATCAGTTTCCTCAATAAACAACATTCTAACATTATTGATGGTTGTTCCGGGACTTACAAGGGATCTTTTTCCGTTCATTTCAATATATGCGCGAAGAATTTCATCATATTGGGCAGCACCATAGGAGGTTTCGATCCTATCTTCATACAAGGTTACCGGACTAATTTTTTTAATACTCCAAAAACTGAAAAAAGCAGTAGTTGCAGCAATAATAAGTGCAAAAAACACTAACATGGCCACCATCATTTGCCGTCGGTATGCATCTCCTGTACTTTTCCTTTTAAACAAAAAATATAAGGCAACACCTGAAAGCAGGACCACAATAAGGCTTCCCCAAAAGGAGAAATTATCTGAGGTATTGGTCGGTAAAAATGTATGTAATGCTTCTTCCATGACTCTTATGATTGATTAATTATTTCAAGTTGCGGGTTTCAGGTTACGGATTAAAGAAATTTAGCAAAAAACACTCCTTTTCCTTCTGGATTATATACTGAATCATTGAAAAAATCAGCAATATTGATCCAACTCGCAACTTATGTTAATTAAGGCCAGCAGCAAACAATTGTTCAAACTGTTTAAAAAATAAATGATATAAACCCGCAGAATCACTTTCGATCCAGGATTCAGGATTTTGTTCTGAATGCAAAACATATCTGTTAACCCAGGCAGAGTCCCAATAACAGTTGACCTCAACAGTTCCTGACCCCTCAATTTCAAAACTAATTCCTTTAAAAAACAAATCCCCTACCCTGGTCTCATCAAAGTTATCCGCGAAATCATCACCTTCTATGCTTTTAACAGAACTCATATATTTTTCGATGGTAAAGGAATCTACAGGCATTCCGTTTTCATAATACCAGTTTTGGTCTGCCTTGCTGATAACAAAAATGGTATCCAGGTTTTTAAAAATGATCTTTTGAAGATCCCTACTGTCAGGAAATTTAATAAAATGTTTATTTCTATATTGATCAAAATTCAGGCTGGCAAAGGAAAGGTCGTTTCCAATTACTTCATACACCTCCTTTTGTTCAAAAAGCCTGATAAAAAGATGAGCATTTTCTTTTTCTTCATCCCCGCTGCCCTTTCCAATGTGGAAGTCTTCAAGTTTCCCATCCTTGCCCATCACTTCGACTCTTGGTCCCTGGTTTATTCCGACACCAAAATCCTTCCAGTGGTTAGAATTATCCGCAACAATCCTGGAAATCTGAATATTTCTGAGTTCCCCCAATAACTTTTCAGGGACTTTGGGGTTAGCCAAAGTGCTGATATTGCCTTGAGAAGCAATCCATCCCTGGGGTTCCCTCACCAGCAAAATTGGATGGTCATCTGCAGGAAAAGTAAGTCTGATCACCTCCACTAGAGATGTATCCAAATCAATTAGTGTAGTTTCAAATTCATTGGACCTGGAACTTTTGGCGATTCGATCTATGGTAAAAAAAAGGACCAGAAATACGGTTATCCAAACGAGTGTTCTTCTTTTCATGCTTTTTGATTCTCAAAAAAAGCGATTAGTTTTTTGACAGCTTTTGCCCGGTGACTTATCTCGTTTTTAGATTCAGCAGTCATTTCAGCAAACGAAGTTTCCAAACCTTCAGGGATAAAAACAGGATCATAACCAAATCCACCCTCTCCTTGTCTTTCAAAAGAGATGTTACCTTCAGCTATCCCTTCAAACAAAAACTCTTCTCCATCCAATATTAATGCAATTATGGTCCGAAAACGGGCAGTTCTTTGATTATTACCATCAAGGTTTTTTAACAACAGGTTGATGTTATCATCGGAAGTGCAATTTTTTCCAGCATAGCGGGCAGTATAAACTCCCGGCTCACCATCCAGAGCATCTACGAATAAACCTGTGTCTTCAGAAAAGCAATCCTTTCCGAAATTTTCATAAACGTACCGGGCCTTTTGAAGTGCATTGCCTTCAAGTGTAGGGTTGGTTTCAGGTAGTTCCTCCGTACAGCCAATTTCCTTTAATCCAACGATAGTCAATGTTTCCGGTAATACTTCATTAACTTCTTTGACCTTGTTGGGATTCCCTGTGGCAAAAACAATTTTTCTCATATTTTCAATCAAATACTTTTTGAATTATTTTTCTATTCGTTTTCAAAAAATGATTTCAGGGATAGCCATAGTTGTTTTGCTTTTGGTCTGGCACCTCCTTTCTCTTTTTCTGCTGTAAATACCGTAATAGTTTCTGTAAAAATCAACTGTTTATTTGCTATATTTATAGGATAATAAAGGGGGGCATTTATTTGTAACCCAAGGGCATCCGGAGAGATCCCCATAGAGATCAGTGAATCAAATTCAAATTTTTGGATCAATTGATTAAAACTAACCCTTTGATCCCCCGTTATTAAAATAAAAGGATCATTGGGATACTGAACTCCCAGCGGGGATAATACGCTTTGCAAAAACTCAATTTCGTTTTCTACATTTTCACCTTTGGCGATGACCATTACTTTTTTTTCACCCTGTCCGTGAAAATTGAGGGTTAATTCGCCTTCTTCTACCAGATCATAAAGGGGAAAATCCAAAAAGCCAGAAGTAGTACCATGCTCGTTATTCGGCATTTTATTTGCAGTTTTTAGGTAAATACAAAATTAACACTCAGCTCAAATGTTAAATTTTGTTTGTTTCGAAATTTTTTGTAAACTTTGCAAAAAACAATACTTATGAAATATAATATCAAAGTTACTAAAACTCAGGAGTCCCGCCTATCTTCCATGGATTTTAATAATATTCCTTTCGGAAAAGTTTTTTCCGACCATATGTTCGTCACGGAATATGTGGATGGTGAATGGAAGAACCCACGGATCGAGCCTTACGGTCCTATCACCATGAATCCCGCTGCCATGGTATTTCACTATGGTCAGGCCATCTTTGAAGGCATGAAAGCCTCCAAATACAAAGATGGTACACCTATGCTGCTCAGACCAGAGTTACATGCTGAAAGATTAAACAAATCTGCTGACAGATTATGTATGCCAAATATTCCTGAAGACCTTTTTCTTCAGGGGCTTCATACATTAATTGAACTGGACCAGGGATGGATCCCACCTCAGGCAGGTAGTGCCCTTTACATTCGTCCATTTATGATCGCTACTGATGAATTCATAGGCGTAGGGGCTTCCCAATCCTATAAGTTTATTATCATGACCGGACCTGTTGGTCCATACTACCCAAAACCAATCCGCCTTATTGCGGAGCAAAAATATGTAAGAGCCATCAATGGTGGTACAGGAGAAGCTAAAGCAGCTGGAAATTACGCTGGCTCATTATTACCGGCTAAAGTTGCCAAGGAAAAAGGATTTGATCAGGTGATGTGGATGGATGGACATGAATTCCGCTACATCCAGGAAGTGGGAACCATGAATATTTTCTTTGTCATTGACGGAAAGGTAATCACTCCTGCTGCAGATGGAGCAATTCTCAAGGGAATTACCCGTAAGTGTATCATTGAACTGCTGGAAGAAAAAGGGTATGATGTGGAAGTTCGTCCACTGGACATCCATGAGGTTGTTGAGGCTTACGAAAATGGTAAACTTGAGGAAATTTTCGGTGCCGGAACTGCAGTTGTAGTTGCCCATATTTCAGAATTGGGGTATAAAGACAAGGTAATGACATTGCCTGCGGTTGAGGACAGAAAGATCGGGCCAATGATCAAAAAAGAAATTGATAATTTGAGAGTTGGTGAGATCGAAGATACCAGAGGATGGTTCGTTCCTGCCAAGGCACCAGCAATGGCTGGGGCATAAAAGCTCCTTTTTTTGGGTTTGTAACAAATAAGTAATCCCGAATTCCTAAATCCTGGAATTCGGGATTTTTGTTTTATCCAGTTTTGTTTATTTCGTACCCAAATGTTCTTCCAAAAAGCTACTAAAAGCTTCCCAGTAAGCTTCATTCCCCTTTGTAGTACTCCACAAGGCCCTTGACCCATGAATTCCGGCAACCTCCGGTTTATAATGAGTAACATTATTAGGATCAATTTCCGAAACAAGGGTTTCCACGCCTGGTGTTTCCTTTTTGGAAGACGTAACAAATACAGCAGTGGACATTCCTGAAATCTCTGATTGAATATCAATCCCGTCAAAATATTCTCCAGGGCTAAAAGCCGCAACTGCTCTCACTTTGGGATTATCCTTTGCGATCAATAATGCCAGAGAAGCTGAATAAGAACTTCCTACTAAAACTATAGGG
>QQUB01000752.1 GCA_008501835.1 Bacteroidota bacterium | reverse complement strand
CATGGGATCCAGCTGCCGTTCTAAGGCTGTTGGTCATACTGATAGTACGGGTAACGCAAGTACTGAATCCGATACAGTAATCAGTACCTGGAACATCATTATCCATTGTTTTGGGGATGGCCACAACTTTGACCCCCATTATGGATAAGTGTACTCCGTAACTTAAGGTGTCATCACCACCAATCGGAATGAGGTAATCAACGCCTAACCATTCCAGGTTTTTGATAACCTCCGGGGTGAGGTCGTTTACCTCCTCAGTATATGTATCTTTCAAATGAGGTGGCATTGTGATTTTTTCACCACGCTGGGTTTGGTTCTGGAAGAGTGCAGAAATGTTCCCCCTGTTCTACCAGCCTTATTAACTATATTGTTTGTCAGTACACTAAAATTGTTACTGTTATCTGCTTTTTTATCCCGGACTATATCAACCAGTCCTGCCCATCCTCTTTTAACGCCTATCACAGTGTATCCTTCTCTGTTAGCTCTGATGGTAACTGCGCGGATCGCCGGATTAAGACCCGGAACATCACCACCACCGGTCAAAATTGCAATGGTTCCTTTACTTTTCTTCGTTTTTGCCATGATGTTTATTTTTCGGTAATAAATCAGTTAAAACTGTTATCCATACCCTTGTTGAATTACCAAAGGCTGGAAAAACGGAGGCACAATTTAATAAAAAAATGGGCAAAAACCAGCGGTCAAACCAAAAATGCTTAAATGGTTTAAAACCGTAAAAAAAGAGGTTTTTTAAAACGGTTTTTGAAAGGATTTGTAAACAATGAAAAAAGGCCCCGAAAAACATTTCAAGGGGCCTTTTTTCCAGCTATACAGGAGTAATTCTTACCTCAATATTTTAACCATATCCAACAGGACAGGATTGATCACCTGTTTGAAATTGATTGCTCTGGAAAATGGAATATAGGAAATATCTTTGTGTATTTGTCCGATCATCACGCCGCGCATGCCGGTCAAAAGAGCGTTAACAGCTTCCAGCCCGAGACGACTGGCGCGAACGCGCTCCATACAAGTAGGACTTCCGCCTCGCTGAACGTGCCCAAGTACTGTTACACGGATACTGAGATCCGGTCGAAGTTTCTTTACTTTATCGGCAACGGTAAACGCTCCCCCTTCATCATCTCCCTCTGCAACGATCACAATACTCGAAGTTTTCTTTTCTCCGTCAATGGATTCCAAATTGGCGATGAGCTCCTCAATCTCTGTTTTGCTTTCAGGAATCAATACCTCTTCTGATCCGGTAGCAATACCACTTAAAAGTGCAATAAAACCAGCATCTCGTCCCATCACTTCAACAAAGAAAATACGATTATGAGCATTGGCCGTATCCTTGATTTTATCAATAGCCTGCATGGCAGTATTGATAGCGGTATCGTACCCTATGGTGAAGTCGGTACCATATAGGTCATTATCAATGGTTCCCGGAACTCCAACAAAGGGGATGTCAGGGAATTCTTCCATGAAAACCTGGGCACCCGTAAAGGTACCGTTTCCTCCGATGGCAACAACACCTTCAATTCCTTCTTTCTTCAATTGGTCATAGGCAGCTTTACGCCCTTTTTTTGTGCGGAACCTTTCACTTCTTGCAGAGTATAGAATGGTGCCTCCCTGCTGAATGATATTGCTAACATCAGGCCGGCTCAACGGCATAAAGTCACCTTCGATCATTCCCTCATAACCTCTCATTATACCTACTACCTGACATTTGTTCTGAACCGCTGTTCGAACTACGGCTCTAATACAGGCATTCATCCCGGGTGCATCTCCTCCGGAAGTGAATACAGCGATTTTTTTCATTGGTATATTTTTTATGTTTTATAACAAAAAACAAATACGTATCTCAATTAGGATCTCCTAATTTTAAGGGGGCAAATGTACAAAAAAAACACTTAGTGTAAAATAACACTTTTTCAAAATGAAAAAAAAAGTTTTTCCGTCCCTAAATTGATTTTTTTGCAATTAATCAGAAGGTTTACCTCAAGTTAACCTTCCGGTCAAATAGGCTTCACTTTAAATGTACCTGCGTCTTACCAGTTTGATGAATGCCCTGGCAGTATCTTGTTTTTCATCATCCAGCCAGTCATTGCTTTTTGCGAATTCCAGAAGAACATTGCTTGCCTCATCCATATTGCCCAAACTATTGAGTTGGTTCAGGGTAACAGCATAAGCATTGGCATCTTTTCCAAAGAGGTCATTGACATAAAGCAGTTTGTCGTTGATGGCAATGGATTTTGTAATATCACTGATTGGCTGGAGACTCAATTTCTCTGAGAGTTCATTGGCTCCTTTGTTTTCAAAAAGTGTCTTGAATTTCCCTAAGGGTGTGGCCTTTACTTTTGAAGGTGGAGGTGTTTTGGCAACTGGTTTTTTTTCCACTTTTGGCTCTGGAGCCGGTGCGGGTTCTGCTTCAGGCTCTGGTTCCGGAGCCGGAGGGCTTACTTCGAGAACAGGTTCAGGAGCACTCTGCTTAACAGGAGCAGGAGCAGGCTCTGCAGGTTGAGGGGAAGACGGTGGTGTTTTTTTGATTTTAGCTTTTTTAATGGCTTTTCGTGCAGGAGCAGACAGCGTTTCCGGTTTTGTTTCCAAAAAAGATTCGTAAAGCTGGCGAATGTAACTGAGCATCAAATCCTTTTCGATGGAAGAAATATGATCTTCCTCTACAGAGATGCTTTGATAGAGCGCATTTATCTTATCCAGTATTTTTTTACTTTGTTGCAAATCCATGAATCCTTAATTATGTTTTTCGCAAAGATAATAGATTGATATTAGAGTATGTTTAAATTTCCAGGATTGAGCGAAAATGAGTCAATTTTATTCAGGTCGAGGCGAAAAGCACAGGCATTTCTGGAAGGTACGTCAAGGCTTTTCAACAATGAGCTGGATGAAATTGGCCATTTGCAGCCAATTGATGTGAATTTAATCAAACTCTTAATTCATTCCTAACTCAAAATTTTCTTTATTTGTTTTACATTTGAGGAATAAATTTTTGCTAAAAATCCGGGAAGTACGATTTCAAGCTATTGAATTATACAATGAAACTCTTTCCCATAACCTGGTATTGTTTTAATCATTAAATATGTTTTTAGAACCTCATTTTAAAGGTCAGCGCAGTGGTTGGATTGAAGTCATCTGCGGTTCGATGTTTTCCGGTAAGACAGAAGAGTTGATCAGAAGACTTAAACGGGCTAAAATTGCCAATCAAAAGGTAGAAATTTTTAAACCGAAAGTGGATACCCGTTATGATGAAGCCAAGGTTGTGTCCCATGATGCCAATTATATTTTGTCCACCCCGGTTGAAGACCCTCGAAAGATACTGGAGCTGTCAGAAGGGGTTGATGTTGTAGGTATTGACGAGGCACAGTTCTTTGGTGAAAACCTGACGACGGTTTGTCAACAACTGGCCCTGAGAGGTACCCGGGTAATTGTTGCTGGTCTGGATATGGATTTTAAAGGCAACCCTTTCGGGCCGATTCCTCAATTACTTGCAGTGGCAGAATATATCACTAAAGTTCATGCTATTTGCCAGCATTGCGGGAATCTGGCTGTTTTTTCTTATAGGAAGTCTTCAGAAGAAGATACGGTTGTACTCGGTGAAAAGGACAGTTATGAGCCTCGTTGCAGGACCTGTTATAGTATGGGCAATATACTGGATTTTGGAAAATAACCCTGAAGGCCGGTAAATCCTTTGATTATGAAGAAAAATATTCAGCCATTCTTCACGGTAATGTTTTGTGCTTTGTTGAGTTTAACCGGAAAGGCACAGATCTTTGAGAATCTTTCCGTCACAGCTTGTGATAGTGTTATTAATGCCAATTATTATAATCCTGAATTTGTCATTCTGGATGTCCGTACTCCGGGAGAATACAATCCTCAACATCTCGAAGATGCGATTAACATCAATTTTTATGATGCTGATTTCAGTGATCAGCTTGACCTGTTAAATAAGGAAAAGAAATACCTTATTCATTGTAAATCAGGAGGCCGTAGCAGCCTGACTATGAATATAATGGACACTCTGGGTTTCCAGGAGGTTTATAACATGGTGGGAGGGATATTGTCCTGGAACGCAGCGGCATTGCCAACCACAGATGAATTTGCGGCCCGGTTCATGTTTGTTTCCGATAGTATTTTTCCATTGGATACGGTGCCATTAATGGCAATGGATACCTTGAAAATAAAAATTACCAACAGAGGTAATAGTATCCTCTATTTTGAGGAAGTCAGTAGTCTGGCAGATAATGAGGAGTTTGCTACGGATTTTGATTTGGGAGTTCAACTATGGGGGGCGGAAGATTATGTTTTTGATATTGTTTACTCGCCTCAGGATGAATTGGTCGATACTCTTGACTTCCTTATGGTCAGTAATGTTGGAAATCAGGTAGTTAATATCATTAGGGTGGGTGAGGACCAATCGGTTTCTTCCTCTGATCCTTTTTCACTTGGCGAATGGAGAGTTTATCCAAATCCCGTTGCCAAAAAATTGTATTTAGGGGAGTATGACTTGGAGAGTACAACAATTGAAATGTTTACCGAAGATGGCAGGAAGGTTTTTGAATCACCGAAAGGAGCCGCTTTGAAGTATATTGATGTTTCGAGTTTTGAAAGGGGATTCTATCTTATTCGCTTTTCGAAAGGGACATCTGTTAAGACCATCCAGGTTGTTGTAGCAAAGTAGGTGAATAAAACTCTATTGAAGTAATACGAAAACATATGCAGGTTTATTTAAAATAAGAAAACGAGGAGTTTTGATTTTGGAATTGACTTGACAGAACCGCAGAACAGCGGAATATCCAACCTCGCCTGCTGACATCGGGAGGCAGGTATCCAATGTAGAAGTTTAGGGAGCAGTGAAAACTCAAAAGGTAATAATTAATAGATAAAAAAAGGCCCACATGAGCAGGTTAATGCTGTGGGCCTCTGATGTTCCGGGAAATTTTTTTCCGGAACTGAATCCTGGTATGAGAGCGACTTGCGCGGAGTTGCGTCTCCGACTTAGTTTTCATAGCTTACGCAAAAGTTTTCAGGTTTTTCGGGGCGATTCGTTTCATTTCCAATTCAAATGTAAGCTCAAAAAATAAAAGTACTGTACCAAGTTTGGTTATATGTCAGGTTTCTGAAACTTAAATATCCTGGATTATTGGTATGTGGACAGAACTAGTTTCAAGTTGTTTAAGGAGTTCAAATGGTTCAAGTTGTTAAATTTAGACCCTCCGACCACAGGTTAAACAATCATTAAAACATACGCTAACCCTTATTCATAAATGCTCAAGAAAACGAAAGTGTTTTTTACCATTCTCTGGTTGTTACTGATCCTTACAGGACTATTAACTGTAATTATTCGTCCTGAAGTGGCCACTCCCGAATTTATTGCGAGTGTAATCCAGCGTTTTAGCGGTGAAATGATGTTGGTTTATTTATTGATGAACCTTGGAAGAGGGTTGTTTTTTATTCCAACAACCCCCATCGTACTGGGAGGGGCGTTGATGTTTCCCGACCAACTTACCTTGGTGCTTTTTATTTCGATGATCGGAGTAATATTCTGGGCAACAGCGATGTACTATTTTGCTGAATACCTTGGCTTTAGCGATTATTTTGAAAGAAGGTACCCTAAGGGAGTTGAACTTTGGAAATCAAGACTGGAACGCCCTGGTTCAACATTGTTTGTTTTGGGATGGGCATTTTTTCCCCTTGTACCTACTGATCTTATTTGTTATGCAGCAGGCATCGTAAAAATGCCTTATAAATACATGGTTCTGGGGGTTTTTGTTGGCCAACTGACCTTAAATGCCCTGTATGTGTTTTTAGGCGTCGGAATTACTGAATTGATTTTTTAGGAATTGCCGGGATTTCAGTATCTTTTCCCTGTTAATATATTTATTATCAAATCCAATCAGGCCATGGCAAGAAAATATACCGTCCTAGTTTCCGCCTTTTTCTTTCTTTTATTCCAATATTCCTGTCAACAAAGTCAAGACTCTACAAAATCCGACCCAGTCCCATTTCCTTTTGAAGAAAAAGATATCGCTTTTTTAACAGAGGGATTTCAGAACGGTGACTTTTCCATTGAAGAAGTCACCCAGGCATTTATTGATCGGATAGATGAGATAGATAAAAATGGACATGGGTTGAATTCCATTATTCAGGTGAACCCGGATGCTGTTTCCATTGCCAGGCAGCTTGACGAAGCTCTGAAAAATGGTGATATCCTTGGGCCATTGCATGGAATTCCGGTAGTACTCAAGGACAATATCGACACGCATGATAAAATGCCTACTACGGCGGGGTCGAGGGCAATGGCAAATTCATTCCCTTTACAGGATAGTTATGTCGCAATGAAACTTAGGGAAGCAGGAGCGGTGATCATTGCCAAGGCCAACCTGAGCGAATGGGCCAATTTCAGAGGGGAGATGTCTTCCAGCGGTTGGAGTGGGGTAGGTGGTCAGACCAGGAACCCCTATGTTCTGGATA
>QQUB01000345.1 GCA_008501835.1 Bacteroidota bacterium | reverse complement strand
CGGCGTAAAACATGCTCTTTTTGTCAACTCATGTACTGCAGCGCTGGATCTGGCATTTATGGTGAAAAATTTTCCAAGACACAGTGAAGTTATCATTCCGGATTTCACGTACACCAGCACAGCCCTGGGGCCAATTCTTAATAACCGATGCATCAGGCTCGCTGATGTTGATCCGGAAGATGGAAACCGTGACGTAAAAATACGTGAATCATATATCACCGGAAGGACAGTCGCCATTTGTCCTGTGGATTATGCCGGGAATCCAGCGGAAATGGATGAGATTATGACCATTGCCAAAAAATATAACTTGTTGGTAGTTCATGATACTGCCCAGTCCATCGGTTCAAAATACAAAGGCAGATATACAGGCAACCAGGCAGATGTTAGTACGTTTTCCTTCCACGGTACCAAAAACATGACCACAGGTGAAGGTGGAGCACTGGTTACCAACGATGATCAAATCGTTGAAAAGGTTAAAATAATGCGGGAAAAAGGTACGGATAAACATTCATTCCTTTCCGATAACCGCAGCCGTGGGTTTTACCAATATGTCAGTAAAGGCCACAGTTTTGTTCAATCGAATATCAATGGTGCATTGGGAATCAGTCAACTTCAACGACTCGAAATGATGAATGCCATCCGAAAGGATATTGCTGAATATTATCTTGAACAGTTATCAGGGATTGAAGGCCTTAATTTTTTAAAAATCGCCCCTCATTCAGAAACCAACTGGCATATTTTCCCGATCCTGGTCCCTATAAATAAAAAATTCCGGATAATGGACGCCCTAAGGGCCGAGGGCATAATGACCAATGTTCATTATACACCTCTTCACAGAAATAAATATTATCAGCATAAAGGAACAGACTTTGATTTTCCCGGGGCCATGCATTTTTATAAAACGCTACTTCGGCTCCCAATTTATCCATGCCTGACCATGAAAGAACGCGAACAAGTGGTGATTGCCGTTAAAAAAGTATTCGGACACATTTAATATGAAATCTTCCATTCTGGTTTTTGGGGCAGGCGACAATCAGCTTGATCTCATAAAAGCCTGCCGGAAACTAGGTTACCGAACCATAGTTACTGATCCAGCCGAAAGCCCACCAGGGGCTAAATGGGCAGACCTCTTTTTTGTTCTTTCAGCAGATGATATAATTGGCCATGAAGAGGTTATCATTAAAGAAAAGGTAAAAGGAATTGTTACTTGCCAGATGGAAAACCCGCTGGAGCTCATGGCTCTATTAGCTCAAAAATTTAATATGCCATTCCCCTCCCCAAAAGCTATCAAAAAGGCCAGGAATAAATTCCTGATGAAAGAAGCGTTCGTAAGCGGGGAAGTCCCTTGTGCTTTCGGAATATTGTTCCGGAACTATGAACAAGCCTCAAACTCCAATCTTACCCATAGGGACTTCCCCCTGATCATGAAACCCATTGACAGTCATTCCAGTAAAGGAGTTATAAAAGTCGACTCAAAAAAAGAATTGCTTGCCAATTTCAAAGTGACCAGCAGCTTCAGTTCCAATGGAGAAGTGCTTGTGGAAAGTTTCCTTTCAGGTCCTGAAGTCAGTGTAGAAGCCCTTACCTTCAAAGGGCAAACCACAATCGTTCAGGTTACGGATAAATGGATCACCCCCTACCCCCACACTGTGGAACTACAACATATCCAGCCTTCTTCTTTACCAAAAGATACTATTGTAAAAATCCACGCAATTGTAAAAAAAGCTGTCAAAGTACTTGGACTGGACAATTGCGGAATCCATGCAGAATTGAAGATCACGGATCAGGGGCCTAAAATGATCGAAATCGCCGCCAGGCTCGGAGGGGATTACATTTCTTCCTGGCTCACCTTATTGTCAACTGGAATCAATATGAACAAAGCGCTGGCACAAATTGCCATGGGGCAACACCCTGATCTTGAACAACACTTCTCCTGGCACTCTGCTATAAGATACGTCAATTGGCCTTCAGGGAAAAAAGTCGCAAAAATTACCTCATTAAAACCATTTTTAAATGACCACCGGGTAAACCATGCCGGAATATTCTTAAAACAAGGGCAGTTAACTCCATTGGTTTGTGAAAGTAAAAGCCGGCATTCGTTTTTCATTACTTCAGCTAATAACAGACAACAGTTAATGAAACATATTAAGGCCCTAACTAAAAAAATGCATGCTGTGATTCGCCTAAAAAAGCCAAAACAAGAAGTTCTGGAAAGTTGATAGAATGGACAATGGAATGAGAAGTACCTGTTTCCATTAACCCGTTTTTCAATGTAGTTTAAAATTATTCACCGTTTCGGGAAAGTATTATGAATAAAATTTTCAGACATTCTTTAAAACAAAAATAATGGCCATAAAAAACGCAAATTCAAAAGAAAAAATATTCGAAATCCTTCCAAACCTCGGCAATAAGGTCAAATTGCGGCCTCTTCAACTTTTGGATTCGGAACTTTCTGTCCATTGGCGAAACGACCCTGAAATAAGAGACAATCTATTGAGTGCCCCTTTTCCGGTAACCAATGAACTGGAACGTGAGTGGATTGAAAGTATCCTTTTGGATAAAAGCAATACCAAAATAGTGTATGCCATTGAAACCATCTTTCAACACAACTTAATCGGGTTTATTTATCTTGTTGAAATAGATTGGGTCTCACAAGTAGCCTGGTTCGGAATAATGATCGGAGAGAAAGAATATCAGGGCCAGGGAATGGCCAAAGAAGCGATGAGGCTTTTGTTTAGTTACGCATTTGCAAGATTAAACCTGAGAAAAATCAGCCTGGAGGTTGCCGCATTTAATCATAAAGCCATCAACCTTTATAAATTCTTTGGATTTGAGGAGGAAGGTCGCATGAAAAATCAGATCTATTTAAATAATGAATTTCACGACGTACTGATCATGAGCATTTTCAAAAAAGACTTTTGGTCATGAAAGTACTCTTTTTGATTCCGCAACGGTATGGTCTGTTTTACTCCCTGAAGAAGGCCTTTGAATCCCTCAACGCAGAAATCCATCCAGTGGATTTTTACCAATTCATCAGCCCGGTTGAAAAAAAAATCAATGTCCAGGTTTTCCGCTTACCAGATAGGTTAAGACAAAAGTGGGAAAAGTATTACCTCCGAAAAATCAACAAGCATTATCGAGAAGTTTATGATCAAGTCAAACCAGATCTTATCTTCATCTACAATAACGAAATGCTGCTGCCTGAAACGCTGACTTATTTTAAGCAAAGATCGAAAATTGCCTTTTTCCTTGGGGACCATCCCCTTTACACTCCATTAAACAGGTACTTTCTCGCACTGCTATTCCAGGCCGATGCCATTTTTGCCCCGGATACTTTCTGGATAGATCAACTGAAAAAAATGGGGCTGAAAAACCTGGAACATTTTTGCCCGGGCATTCCTGAAGACTTTTATTTTGAAAAGCCATTAGAGAATGGAGCTCCCAAAGTATTCCAAAGTGATGTGCTTTATATTGGCATGTGTTATGCCAATAACTGGGGGTACAAAAAAGCCCGGTTCTTAAATCAGTTTACCGACTTTGATCTTAAAATTTTTGGGAACAAACACTGGAAAAGATGGTTTGGCTTTTTCCCAAAACTGGAAGATCATTTTCAATTAAAAAATGACTATTACTCTGAAAACCGGATGAATGATATGTATAATGCTACCCGGATCATCCCCATTGATGGAAACCCGGGAGTCATCCAGGGTGTCCATTTCAGAATGTTTGAAGCTCTGGGTGCCGGTACACTCCCTGTACTGGAGTGGCAGAATGATCTGAGTACCATTTTCCCGGAGGAAGCTGATTTGCCGGCTCCAAGAACCTACGAGGAAATCAAGGAAATAACCGGTTATTATCTTGATAATGAAACAGCAAGAAAGGAAAAAGTTACCTGGATGAAAGCAATCATCCGTAAGAAATACTGCCCGGTGAAAAACGGTGCATTGATCGCAGACACATTGGGATTGAACTGATATGAAAGTCCAACAAATATTAGCCACAAATCAGGAAAAGAGTACTCGAAAAACTATTCTTTTTTTAGGCCTGATTCTGGTTTCGGTCGGTATTAATTATCTGGTACCTGCTACGTTCAGTTCCTTGTTTTTCCTGTTTTGTCTGGTAATCTATTTCTTTTCCGATAATGAACCCTTCTGGTTAGCCTTCTTCCTGGTCCTGGGAGATGGATTTTTCGGCCTTTTTGGTCCAGGTAAAGTGCTTCAGTCTGTAATTCCCGGACTACCTGAAGTGGAAATTATTCAGTTGTATATTTTAGCAACATTAGTGAAAGCATTCAGACAAAAAGATCATTCACCTCCATTTTATTATCGATTTCTTTGGGTTCTTCTGATCTATTTGGTCTTTCTGATCGTACAGGGATATGTAGTAGGAATTTCCATGGAACTCAATATTCAGTTCAGATTGATCAAAAGTATTTTACCACTCTTTTTATTGTTTTCAATCCCCAGGCTCTTTTTAAAACCTAAGGATTATGAATCCTGCATGATCTATCTGTTTCCAATCGCTTTTTTTGCACTAGGAGCACAAATCGCAACCATTGCAACAGGCTTGCAACCTATTTATTTATTATCCTTAAGTGCTGAACATGTAGACACCTTTGAACTGACTGATGAACGAATTTATCGGGGATTCTTTAACGTTGGCATCGTTTTAATAACTACCCTGGGGGCTCTTTACATGTTGACGAAAAAACAAAAGTCCCTTAGTACCGGATACTTGTTTGCCGTTTTAATTGCTAATGGTCTCAGTATTTTCCTGTCAGCAACACGTGGCTGGATCATTGGTTTTTCCTTTATTATTTTGACCTATATTTTTTTCATCTCAGGAGTACAATTAAAAAACCTGATTAAAATATCATTCGTAGGGGCTATCGCAACCCTAACGATACTGAGTGTTCCGGAGTTAAGGCTCCAGACCAATAATGCTTTTAAGAGAATTCTTACACTGGAAGCAATTGTCGAAGGGGATCTGACGGCAAAAGGCACCCTGATCAGACTTGAAAGAAGGGTTCCGAGGGTAATGAAAAAGTGGAGGGAATCACCCATTACTGGATGGGGATTTTCCAACGAATATTTCACTTACGCTGATGGACATGTGGGAAATCACAATCTATTACTCCATAGCGGTATTACCGGAGCTCTACTAATGGGTGCCTTTTTCGTCTTTTTCAATGCCAGAATCATCATCCGGAGCAGAAATGATTTCATCCCGCTGGAATACCGGAATTGTCTGCTGATATTTTCAGTATTCTTCCTGGGTTGGTTCATCATTCATTCCACTTCCTGGCAGCATTTCAGTTTTTACCAGGATCCAAACGTTGGACTGATTCAGGGATTCTTTTTCAGTTGGGCAGCCTGTATTTATGATAAGGCTGGGACTGAACGAAAAAAAACGAAAACCCCACAGCCAATTAGGTCCCTTAAATCTTTTTCAGAAGTTTATGCTTAAAGTACTACATATCAGATCCTCCTTTGATCCCGGTGGTACCGAAACACTTTTACTGAACACCTTTAATCAATCGCAATCGTTTTTCAGGATGTACCTCGTCTTATTGAAAGACGGAACTTTGATTCAACAACTCGATGAGAAGAATGGCAACAGGTATTACAAATGGTTTCGAAAAAGATTCCTGGATTTCAGTGTGTTGAGATCAATGAACAAATTGATCAGACAACAAGATATCAAGATCATACATTCCCATCAGTTCATAGAATTGATTTACGCCACTTTACTGAAAATCATGAACCCAAAGATTAAAGTGGTACATCAGATTCATTTATTATTTGAGCGCCGCAACCTTGTATTCTATCTGGAGAAGTATATCAGCAGTTTTACAGCAAGAGTCCTCACCGTTTCCAAGACTGCCCGAAATATTTTGCTACAGGATTACGGGTTTACTCCGGGAAACATTTCAGTAGTATACAATGGCATAAAAGACATTCCAGCCCCGAAGGGGTCGGATCACCACCAGTCCCTTCAACCTGATCCGGCCAAATTCAATGTGCTTATGGTTGCCAATTTTGTATTTGGAAAAGATCATCGGACGCTGTTGAAAGCTTATGATTTACATATCCGGGGAAAAATGCCTGATGTTTGTTTTTACTTTGTCGGTCGTCAAACAGCTATTTCAGAAAAGCTCAAAAAAACATATTTGAATGAAAAGGATTTAGCAGAAAAAAGGATCAATTTCTGTGGTGCCATTCCCAATTCGAGGCAACTCCTCGGCTCCTATGATCTTGCTGTAATGAGCTGTGTTTCTGAAACATTTAACATTGCATTGGCTGAAGCAGTATTCGCGAATAAAAAAGTGCTGGCCTCAGATATCCCGGTTTTCAGGGAATTGAGTGCAGAAGGTAAATATTTCCATCTTTTTAAAACTGGCAATCCGGATGATTTCTTTGAACAATTAAGCATCATCCGGCAAAACAATAAAGTCTCTGAACAAACAAATAACACAAAACCGTACAAG
>QQUB01000144.1 GCA_008501835.1 Bacteroidota bacterium | reverse complement strand
AAATAAGCCTCCCTGGCGCGTGTGCTTTCTCTAAGGGGTTCCTCCTGGTCATTCATCATCAGGAAGGCTACTTTATCGTAGGTGCCTCCCGAAATTTCAAGCAAGTCAATACCTGCCTGATCCAGCTTTTTTATGACCTCAAGCGATTCCTCTTCCGTGAATCCACCTTTTTGGAAATCCGAAGAATTCAGTTTCACAGAAATGGCAAATTCGGGTCCTACTTCTTTTCTTACCAATTGGATAATGGTTAAAAGTAATCTGCTCCGGTTTTCGATACTTCCTCCCCATTGATCGGTTCTTCGGTTAGTGATCGGGGAAAGAAACTGGCTAAGTAAGTAACCGTGTGCCGAATGGATTTGTATGCCCGTGAATCCTGCTTTTTGGGCAATAACCGCTCCATTCACAAACCCGTCAATTACTGCCTGTATATCTGCTTCCGTCATGGATTTGGGTTTGCCGAACAAGCCAAGTTTTTTGAGCCTTACAGCTGATGGGGCTTTAGGCCTGAAAGCATTCACCATGTTGGTCTGACGGCCGCCATGAGAGATTTGGACCCAAATATGCGTGTCGTGTTTTTTGCCTGCCTCTGCCCAGGATCGTAATTTGTCGATATTCGTCTGATCATCAAAAACCACATTACAGGCAGACTCCAGATGTGTTCGGTCAATTATGACATTACCTGTGATCAACAAACCTGCTCCGGAATTTGCCCAGGTCTCATAAAGATGGTCGTGTTCTTTTACTGCCTGGTTTTTCCGGTCGCCAATACGCTCTGTCATGGCGGCTTTTACGAGGCGGTTTTTTAAAGTAGCGCCGCAGGGGAGGGTAAACGGAGCGTTAAGGAGGTTGGTTGACATGGTCAATAGAGTTTTGAGTGGATGCTATGCCTTAAAACCTCAAGATACGGATTCTTGACCTTAAAAATCCAAGTTATCTGTCCTTTTCAGATTAAACAAAAATGATGGTTTAGTTGTAATTATACCATATAAGCTTGCCTTCGGCGTTTTCCCCACCACTAAACGCCGACTTTTCCATTATTTAAATTAACTGAAAGAAGTCAGGAAACTTCTTTTAACCATAATTTATTAATCAAAACCTAATTTTATGAAATCGAACACCTATCTCACCGCTTTTGTATTGGCTTTCCTTTTGTTTCCGGTATTGACAAGAGCAAGTATTTTTACTGCAAATACAAGTGTTAATGCCGGAGGAGAAACCCTGACACTTGATATGAACATTGACACGGATATTAATCTCGTCACATTGACAATGACCGGACCTGACAACGTCTTTTTTGCTTTTGGATTTGGGGGGACTTCGATGAACAACACTTATGCAATAATCATGGAAGGAAATGGGAATATAATGGAAAGAGCACTTGGAAATCACAACTCCGGTACGCTGCTGACATCTAGTATTACCGTTATACAAAATACCACCTCCGGAGGAGTAAGGACAGTACAGCTCACAAGAGCCATCAATGGTCTGAATGCCAGTTATTTTACATTTCCGAGTTCAGCAACGGTGATCAATTTCATTTATTCGCGAGGTTCGTCCTCGACCCTGCAATATCACGGATTTGCCAATAAAGGCATATCTTCTATTTCTTCTGTCCTGCCGGTAAGCATGCTGACCTTTGAAGCGAATGCCGTTGAAAAAAAGGTTTTCCTGAATTGGTCAACTGCCCAGGAAATTAATAATAAACAGTTTGAAATAAGAAGAAGTCCGGATGCTAAGAACTGGCAAACAATAGGCAGTGTGCCTGGCCATGGTAACAGTCAGACCATCCGACGATATGAATATGAAGACTTAGATCCAATGGCGGGAATCAATTTTTACCAGTTGGTACAGACAGATTTCGATGGCACCCAAAGTTATTCTGACATCAAAGGTGTGGAGTTCGCACCGGATTTTTTTAATGATAACATTAAAGTATATCCGACAGTAACCAACTCTGTTGTTACCGTGGAAACAACAGAAACATTCCAAAACAGAGCAAGAATACAAGTTGTCAATTCGAATTATCAAAAAGTAAAAGATATCTTTTGGGATTCCGGGAATAATAGGGTAGAAATCCCTGTGGATGATCTTCCTGGTGGGATGTATTTCATTATGGTCAAACATAATGACTGGTATAAGACTCAGATGTTTTCCAAACAATGAGGTAATTTTCCTTAATAGATATAATGCTCCTGGTCAGTAGAATTTTTCCTTGCCAGGGGTGTTTTATCGGTTGTATAGTTGAGAATGATGTGGTACTGGGGAAAATCGGGATTCGGTACCTAAAAGGCACCGATGGTGATTATTGTAGTCGGGAGTGACCGGGATTAGGTGCCGATGGCACCGATGGTTGATTGTCGTAGTTGGGAGTTGACCGGGATTAGGTGCCGATGGCACCGATGGTTGATTGTCGTAGTTGGGAGTTGACCGGGATTAGGTGCCGATGGCACCATGTAAACGGTATCGGCCAATTTCTCAATGACCCCATCGGGGTCCCATCCCGGTGGCATTGAAATAGGAAAATTTTAACGCGTGCCTTTAGGTACGCAATCTCCTTTCCGAAAAGAATAAAGCTGAAACCACCGTGATTAGGGCTGAAAAAGGTAGAATTTTAAAAATAATGACCGGAATTATGTCACGTTTCACGATCTCGTGGCTTTTATATATAGAACCAAATGAAAAATGATT
Organism: Bacteroidota bacterium; assembly: GCA_008501835.1. GTDB lineage: Bacteria > Bacteroidota > Bacteroidia > Chitinophagales > Saprospiraceae > BCD1. The sequence continues at coordinate 3,818 of QQUB01000144.1, read as the reverse complement.
ATGGCAAATGCTTATACACAGATCCATATCCAGATAGTTTTAGCGGTAAAATACCGAGATGCGCTGATCCATCCGCTTTGGGAAGGTGAACTTCATAAATATATGACAGGGATCATCCGAAACTATGACCACAAAGTTTTACAGATAAATGGGATTGAAGATCATATTCACATACTTTTTGGCTTTCGTCCAAAACAAGCCCTGTCGGATTTGATGAGAGAGGTCAAGGAGCATTCAACCAAATGGATCAATGATAGAGGTTTTTTGGATAAAGATTTTAACTGGCAAAAAGGGTATGGAGCCTTTTCCTACAGCAAAGACGCGGTACCCCGGGTAGCGACGTATATTCAAAATCAAAAGCGACATCACCGCAAACAGAAATTTCTTGAAGAATATATTGACCTTCTTGATGAATTTGAGGTTGATTATGATGAGCAGTATCTCTTTAAGCAAATTATTTAAGTAAATGGAGTTCTATTAGGTACCTACGGCACCGAGTGGATGAGTACCGTAGCCGGTTAGACCGGGATTGGATGCCTCTGGCATCAGTGGGCTTGTTCTGGCCGGGAAAAAACCGGGATTCGGTGCCTCTGGCACCAATAGAAAATCAACCTATTATTCAAATGACCCCATTCGGGGTCCAATCTCGGTGGCAATAATGTAGGAAAAAATTAAAAGCGTGCCTTTAGGTACGCAATCTCATTGCTGGCCAGGGAAGACACTCCTAAAAAAGATGGTTGTCAAATCTAAAACATTACAAAAAATCCTTGATAAAGAACCACTGCTCATAAATGATAATAATTAAGGTTAAAAAGGTAACAAGCCAAATAATTTCCCTGGTGGATCTGGGTCTGAGGTTGTAAAGCTGGAATGTCAAAATGGATACAACTGCTTGTTGGAGCAGGTGTGGGAATATGTCAAAAAAGTCCCAGGTGTGAAATAGTGGGACCATCACCTGAAGTATTTTTGCCAAAATGGGAGGCGTCAGGGAAATTAAAAAGGTAGCCCCGACATGAGTCTTGTAACGGTCCTGAGAGCCAGGGAAAAATAATTTTATTAAAAGCACCAATCCTAGAAAAACCAAAACTCCAAGCCCAATCAGGTTGTTCCTCACAAAGCCTTTTCTGGACGAAAATTTTTCTTTTTGATAAACTTCATCATTGTTGTATCGAATCTGTTTGGTACGCTGTCCATTGTTGTAATAGATCTCCTTTTCCAGCCTGCCGTTGGAAAAATATACCGACCAGACTCCATCTTCAACACCATGCACGTAATTTCCCGAAACCCAAACGCTGTCATTGGGGTGATATTGCCGGTAGGGGCCGTGAAGCCTAGATTCTTTAAATGAAAATGATTCTTTGCTTCCGAAGCAATGGGTGGTAATGGAAAGGGTGTCAAGTTTTTTCAGGAAAAATGACTCATTGGAATCGGAAATATTTCTAAGGGCCGGTAAAGCAAATTCAGAAAGATTGGTTTTATAAGGTATTCTTTCAAAATCATCCATTCTTTTTGGATCTTCAAACAAAGGAATGGCTTCAACCCGCAACAGGATTATAGAGTCAAATTCAGCAACAGTTCCTCCGTTAATTCTACCTCCCCAAATGTCAAATGTGCGGAACAGGCCATTAGTGTCAAGGTGCCTCGTTCTAAGCTCCTGAATCCTTTCCTCTGATAAAAGAAAAGTATCCACAGACTTTTCCCATGCCACAACGGGAAGGGCCGGGCTATCATGAAAATGTAATTGCGGACGATGAGCTGATGTAGCTGCAAATGCAAAAAAAGCGATCAGGCCAATCATCATAGGGGAGAGATTGACGTAAGTTTTTTTGGTTGAATTATAATAGAAATAGGCAACCGGAAGAATTAATAAGGCAATAAGATCCGAATAATCAACAATCCTGTTGATTGGATAATTTAAGATATCATTACAGAAAAGAATAAACGTAGAAGACAATGGAGATTTCCACCAGAAAAAAACTACGGCTGTTAAAACAAAAAAGGTCCTTTTATACTTTGGGAAAAGAGCCGTCCAAAAAAGTGGAAAAATAAAAAGTCCTGCAAAATCTGAAAGCTTACCTGTCAGCCAATTGCCGTACATGCCTTTGAACAAAAAGTCGTTCAAAAGTAGAACGGTCAGGCCGATAATAAATCCAATCGACCTAAGGATATTTAAGTTGCTGTTTTTCAATCTTTCAATTTTAATCATCCTCCAATTTCCCATCCAGCCAATGAATAATATTCAACAATAGTTGATAATTTTCGGGGGCAGCATCACTATTCATTCCTGCCCTGAATTTTTGTGGACCAGCCAGTTGGGCAGAAAACATAGCTGCTTCTCCAAAGACAACAATACGACCTTTGCCATGCTTTTTGTAAGCGCCCTGTGTCCAGCCATCCGCAGAAATTTGTTTGGTGTCAGCATTGAAAACCCACGCAGTATCGGGTAACATATTCACATAATCCCCTTTGAAAGTCAAAATGGGGTCCGCATCAACCGGACATTTAAAAACCTGTCCGGTAAACGAAGCTACTTGTTTTACAGCCTCCTTTTCATTGCTTCCCCTTGTGATAATATTTTCCGATAAACTACCGGTTTCCATATTAAAGATTGCCGGCCCGCGAATGGAGTCATGAAAAACAAAACCGTTGGTAAATTCAAACCCAAAAGCCTGAGCCATGTCTTCTGCAGCTCCGGCCATTGGCATATGATCTGCGATCAGAAAAAGACTGCCGCCCTTGCTAACCCAATTTTCAACAGCAGCGATCTCTTTTTCTGTGAAAGCAGAAGGATTAGGTAAAACCCAATTGCGAATGTTGACTTCGTTTAACGCATTTGAAATGACGAGGATTTTACCTTTTTTGAGATGCTTTTTTTTTAAAGTTCCGGAATACGATTTTACCAGGTAGCCGTCCCTTTCCAGTAATTTGGCGAAAGCCAGATATCGTCCGTCCTTGGTGTGGAAGTTGTTGTGGCCTTCATCAATAAAAACAACAGGACCATTTCCGGAAGAATAGGCAGGATCGTGGATTACCGGGTTATAAGATGTATCTGCCACCTGTTGACTGTTTACAGTTGATGCAACGAACAAACAGGTCAGTAATAAAATGATTTTAGGCATAGTTTTTTGTGTGAGATGCATAACCGGCCATTTTTGGTTATTGATTGTTAAACTTTAACAAATGATCCATCACCGCTTCTCTGATTTCCTCATATTTGGTCTGTATGAGCCAATGCCCGGAATCCAGTGGGAGAAATTTGTAATACCCTTTCATATATTGATGACCATTCTCCACACTTACCGGACCGATAGCTCTGTCATTCTCACCCCAGATAAAGAGGGTAGGGGTTGTGATGTCTCCAATGATCTGTGACTTTATCGCATGTTTTATGAGGTGGCCATTTCCACGATAGTAATTTAAGGCAGCAGTCAGTGCTTTCTTTTCCCGGAAAACAGACAGATAGTTTTCAACTTGCACTTTACTGCTGTATTTCCATAACCTTCTGAAAATGTGAAAATCATTTTTACGGATATTCATTTCCGGCAGGATGGGGAATTGGAAAGCACTCATATACCTGCTCCGGCGTCTTTGATCCTTGTCTTTGGCAATGGCTTCGAAAAATGCTTGAATATGCGGGACGGACATCCCGGTCCAGCTCATGATTTTTTCCGGATAATCATGAACAAATTTCCAACCAATGGCCGCCCCCCAATCATGACCGATCAAGTGGAACCGATCCTTTCCAAGGGTTTTAGCTATTGCCAAAACATCGTCCGTAAGTTTATCCAGCATGTAATGTCTTTTACCTCTTGGTCGGG
>QQUB01000042.1 GCA_008501835.1 Bacteroidota bacterium | reverse complement strand
CACAATCATCTTCCTGGTTGTCCGGAAGACCATCGTGGTCACAATCTTCGCAATCGTCGGGTATGCCATTGTTGTCACTGTCTACTTCACAGTCATCGGGTGTACCGTCATAATCGCAGTCTGGTTCGCAATCATCCGGAATACCGTCAGCGTCACAATCATCTTCCTGGTTGTCAGGAATTCCGTCCTGGTCACAATCTTCGCAATCGTCGGGTATACCATTGTTGTTACTGTCTGCTTCACAGTCATCGGGTGTACCGTCATAATCACAGTCTGGTTCGCAATCATCCGGAATTCCGTCGGCATCGCAATCATCTTCCTGGTTATCGGGAATACCGTCCTGGTCACAATCTTCGCAATCGTCGGGTATACCATTGTTGTTACTGTCTGCTTCACAGTCATCGGGTGTACCGTCATAATCACAGTCTGGTTCACAATCGTCCGGAATTCCGTCGTTATCACAATCATCTTCCTGGTCGTCCGGGATACCATCCTGGTCGCAATCCGGAATAATGTCGCATTCTTCAAAATGACGACAATTACCATTGATGTCAATCACATCTATGGTATTGGGATCGCCATCATCGCATACTACATTTTGGCATTGTCCGGTTACAGGATCAATAAAATCAATAGTGCTTGGATCGCCATCATCACAATTGTTAACAATCATTCCACCATTTATATGGAAACAATTGCCACAGGAATCTATGACATCAAGTGTGAGTGGGTTGCCATCATCACAGGGGGCATTTTGAGCCTCAGCACTAAAGGAAGGCAGGCTGAAAAATATCCCAATTAGGAAAAGCAGTCGTAATGACTTTGTAAATACATGATTCATATGTAGAGGGTTTAGTTAAGATAAATCTCTCCTGTGTAAATTGAATCATGCAAGAAATGAAAGGCAGTAACCATCAGTTAATGGCTACTTGTCCCGGTTTGTGTAAATCGAATCATGCTAATAATGAAATCAAGTAACTACCTTTTATTCGTTACTTAGTGTTGCCCCTTCTTCCACCTGGAAGAAAGTAAATCATAGTCGGAAATCTCATCGAGAATAATCGATGATACATTCAATAAGTTAAACGGGGGGAGACTTGAAAGGGGAGGGGAAGAATTTTAATGGATTTGCCAATTTAAAATTGCTTAAATAGCAATATGTGGCAAATTGTATTACATGAAAGGTGGTTAAAGTTAGTAAAATATTTGGGCACCCGCAAATTGTGCATAAACAAATTATTTCTTTTAAACCATATATACAAATGCTTTTTGCCATGGAAGGAATACCATTCAGTTAAATATTGCCTGTAATAAGAACGGGAAGGTTTTTCAAAGTATTCCAATGATTATCAGGGAGGAAATTATGGATTGTATCGTGTAAGCTTTGGCAGCTTGCCTTTTTCTCTGTTTGGAAAAAGATAGGATTTCTACATTTTGGGGTGAGGGTTAATTAGGAAGTAGGTGCAGATGTTACTTGTAAAAAGACAGATTTGAAAATATTAAACCGGAATGAATTTTCATTTTGGAATTTTATTTTTTAATTTAGGGTGTTGAAGCTATATGCTTTTGACAATTATTATTGACAGAGAACTTCTGTTCTGAACAAAAACTAAACTTTAAATAAAGGCTTGAATAGGTGAAATTCCGTATTGGTTTTTTTTGATGCTTATTAAAAAGATTATTTCATCTCTCCTTTATGCAATCCATTCAATAGAATACAGATCAGATTATTTTAGGCATTATCCATTGTAAAATTACGACTTGATTAAGTTTTAGTAATCGAATGTTAATTTGAAACAGGCCAATCGGTAGCGTTCCATGTTCAGCCCTTTCTGAATTTGAGCTCTTGTATACACACTGCAAGGGTTTAAAAGGTAAAAAATCTTCCTAAACGTATAGAGATATGTTCCGGTGTCCAAACTGGACTAAACCTAATTGACTCATTTTAAAAACAAACTTGAATTATGAAAAACTTCCTATTAACCCTTTTAATCTTATGCTGTTTCAGTATAGTTTTAATAGCCCAAACTGTTCCTCAGGGAATGAACTACCAGGCCGTGGCCAGAGATGCCGATGGGCAAATTATGAACAACCAAAAGATCAGCCTGCAAATCACACTTTTAGGTGGTGCTGCGGATGGTAAAGATGTGTATACGGAATATCATCATGTGGTTACGAACGGAATCGGTCTCTTTACCCTTACCATAGGAGAGGGGAATGAAAAGACAGGGGACTTCAGTAACGTACCGTGGAGTACAGAGGAAATCTGGATGGAAATTTCCATGGCTGAAGGTGGACATGCAGATTATCAATTGATCAGCACTACCCGGTTATTAGCGGTGCCCTATGCATTTCATGCAGCTACTGCAGGCAATATTGTAACAGAATCTGTGAGCAAGGCTCTGTTCCCGGATCCTGATTGCTCTACTGCTCCCTGTGATTGTGAAGGCGCATTAACTGAAGTAAAAGTTTACTACTTTGGTGAGGATGGGGTTGATATTGAAGTTTTTGGAAATAGCTCGCTGACCACACTTATTACGACCTTTTCAGGTGTTAATAAAGGAGATTTTCTGACCATTGACGGCACGACGACGGCTCTTGGAACTTTGTACAGCAAAACCTATTTCAGGGTGACGAACAGTGAAGGAGAATCCTGTGTTGCTTTTTTCAGGACCCGTTGTCCCACCAATTCCTGGCCCGGAGCCATTGAGGATAATCAGATTGTGGGGGAGACCTTTGGAGATTTCACTGTTTTCTCGCGAACTGATGAAGCATCCAATACCGAATGTTCCATTTCGGATATAGATCAGGACTGGCACGTTGGCGGAAATGTGGTCGAGAGTGATAAAAATACGATGGGAACCCGTAACAATGAGTCGATTAATTTCATTACCAATGATATTGCCAGAGCCAATTTTACCCCGGATGGAAATCTGAATGTTTACAATACCGTTAGTCTGAATACGGTAGGTGGCGAAACTTTTAACAGGGGCAATTTGACGGTAGACGGGGAGTCACTTTTTAAGGACAGGGCTACTTTTGACATTACCGTTACCGGAGGTCAGACCGAACAGGCCAGTTACCCCGTATTGATCAAAGGAAGCATGCAGGGGTTGGCTATTGACCTGACACCTGCGGCAGACAGTGACTTTCAATCCCACAGAGGCAATAATTACATTTCCTTTTGGCGTGATGGTGAACAAAAAGGCCGAATTGAAGGTATGAGCCGGGCAGATCTCGATCCAACAGGGCTGGTAAACCTATTTGTGGGGATGATCAATTCTCCTTCGAGTGAATTAACGGGTGCCGGTCTGACTTACGATCCATTTTCTGTTGGCAACCCAACCACGCTTTCGGGCTTATTCAGCTTTTTTGAAGGGGAACTTCCTTTTTTTGACGCCCCTTTGCCATTGGTAAACTTTTTCGATCCGGGATCTCTTCCAAGTGCCTCATTAAGTACCAGTGGCCTTAATTTCAGTGCGGGTTCGTTACCTTCTATTTCAAATATGGGTTCAGGAACCTTAAACGGCATACTTGACGAGGGTTTACTGCCGGGGCTTTCTTTTCTATCCATTGAAGACTTTGTAGGCTTTGCCAATCCATTTAACGACGCGAACTCTTATGCTTCGTATACCGGCTTTATTGACAATTTTAACGGAGAAAATGCTTTGAGTCCTGCTAATGCCATCTGGACCACCATCAAATCGTCTCTGGAAAATTCAGGTATGTATCCGGCCGATCCTACGAATTTCGAATCGCAGATCTTTTCCAATTACACCTTGGATATCATCCAGCAAGGAATCAGCACCTTAAAGGCAGCGATAACCTTCGTTTCGTCCCTTGCCAGTATTGCAGACCCTGAGGATATTTTCAGCCAGGGAGTCGATTTGGTTGTAGAAATAACAAGCATTACCATTTACGGGGCCTATGCCGATATCAACCTTGGGGTAGCCTATGAATCCGGAGCAGGGGATTATGCGGAATGGTTATTACGTGCCAACCCTGAAGAATTTATCAGCCAGGGCGATGTAGTAGGTGTGATCGGCGGCAAAGTATCTAAAGAATTCACCCATGCCGATAAATTTATGGTGGTATCGACTTCCCCACTCCTGTTAGGAAATATGCCCGAGAATATGAGGGAGGAACAATTATCAGAAAAGATCGCTTTTATGGGACAGGTTCCCGTTAAAGTGCAAGGTCCTGTGAAAATTGGCGACTATATTCTTCCATCAGGCACCGGCGACGGACTTGGTATTGCCGTTTCACCTGAAGATATGCTTGCCAAAGACTATCAGCGCATTGTAGGTGTTGCCTGGGAAAATGGACAACCAAATCAGTTCATCAACCTCATCAATACAGCTGTTGGCGTCAACCACAACGACATGGCCAGACAAATGGAACAGGTACAGGTGACCCTGAACCACATCCAGGAAACCTTGGTCAAACTGGATCCTACTTATGTCGTACACCAATACGATGTTGGCGAGCAGGAATACAAGGCTGCTCCGTTAGCGTATAATGTTTCCACGACTCATACCAACAATGTTTCCGAGTACTTTGAAAACAAGCAATACGCAAGCCGTGAAGCCATGCTTTCCGATATCAGAACCACCATGCAGGAGCAGGCAGGCATCAATGTCGACGAGGTGCCGATCATGAAATTCTTATTTGAAAATCCCGACCAGGCAGCTACTGTGGCCGCGCAGTTTGAGACCATTTTGGATGATTTGATTTTGGTCCGGGATGGTTTAAAGGAGGCGAATGGGGAATAGAGCATTTAAACTTAGAAGTTGAATAACCTATGAGGTTAGGAATAATCAAAGATAAAAGGCTCTTCCGGGTGGGAGGGCCTTTTGTTGTTTTTGTAATATCTAGGCAAAAGGTTTTTTTGGAGGGATCTATCGGAACCTTTGAGGAGGTTGTTGAAACAAAAAAAGCCCAACATTTCTGTTGAGCTTTTTGCGGTCTGGACGGGAATGCGCTGAAATTAGCTTATTTTGTTGTCTGTCAAGTGTTTGTGTTTGGATTTGGTTTGTGGGGTGGGGGTTTTGGTGCAAAAGTAGGAAAAACGGTAGTTTTTATGTTTTCTTTTTTGTATATTTAAACTCTTAATGTTGACCCAAAATTTATGCTTAATGAAAATAATTCAAAAGTCAATTGAACATTTTTTTAACTAGTTAATGAATTTTTTCAAAACAAGCGAGAAAGTTTTTCTGGACAATTGTAATCGAAAGTAAAAGACTAGTTGATTATGGTTAGTCAAAATTACTTTTTTATAACCATTTATAAGAATGTCAAGAAACAAGACTTTAAATTTTGCTATTATAGGATGTGGCAGAATTGCCCCTAAACACGCTGAGGCAATAAAAAAATCGAGAAATGGTAACCTTGTAGCTGTAGCTGACATTTTGCCTTCTCGAGCTGAAAAACTAGCAAATCAATATGGAATAGATGCCTATTCTGATTATCGTTTTATTTTGGACCGAACAGATGTTGATATAGTTAGCATTTGTACTCCTTCTGGATTACACGCATCGATTGGAATCGATGCGTGTAATGCTGGTAAACATGTATTAATTGAAAAACCAATTGCTCTTTCAATGACAGATGCAAACAATTTAACTCGTACAGCAAATTTGGCTAATGTAAAGTTAAGTGTTGTTTTGCAAAACCGCTATAACCCGCCAATACAGGAAATGTATCATATCCTAAAGTCTGGGCAAATTGGAAAACATCTTCTAGGTAATGCCACACTTCGTTGGTATCGTCCACAATCTTACTATGAAGACGGTTGGCATGGCACTCGGTCAATGGATGGAGGAGCCCTTATGAACCAGTCTATCCATTGTATAGATATTTTACAATGGCTAATGGGAGATGTAGAAAGTGTTTTCTCTTATACTTCTACATTGGCTCATTCAATGGAATCTGAAGACGTTGGGGTTGGTGTACTTCGTTTTTCAAATGGAGCTCTAGGTATTATAGAAGGTTCTACCATAACTTATCCACAAAATCTGGAGGCATCAGTCTCAATATTTGGAGAAAATGGATGTGTTAAAGTTGGGGGCATTGCATTGAATCGAAAGGAAATATGGAATATTAATAGAAAACCGGCTATATACCCAAAAAAACCAAATACACCTCATTTGGATTCGAGTAATATTTACGGTTATGGTCACCAGTTTGTCATTGAAGATATATTAAATTCAATCATTGAAGATCGTTTGCCAAAAACCAATGGTTTGGAAGCAAAAAAATCATTAGCTATAGTCCTTGCTCTATATAAGTCATCGTATGAAGGTGAGGAAATAATGTTAAAGAATTTTATAGAATGAAGGGCTATAAAATGGAAAGTAATTTTGGACTTTTTTTGTATAATTTTTTTCAAATGATTTTTAGATAATAATTATCCAAGAACATTTGTTGAAACCAAGAAAGCAATAGAAATACTATAAATTATAAAAATTGTAAATATGAATTTAAAATTTGGAAAAATAGGATTGGGAACTCACCCTTTTAGTAATGTCTTTGGAAGAATTAATGAAACCGAAGTAAAAAAAATAGTGTACAAATATTTAGATTTGGGGGGCAAATATATCCATACAGCTCCATACTATAAAGGTGTAGACCCTATCCTAAAGAAAGTGCTTAAAGAAGTCCCACGGAACTCTTATTACCTTGGAACTCTGTGCTTGAAAGATAGACAAGGCCTAAAAAGTGGCAAGTACGATGCAATAATAGAGCAGTGTGAAGATTCGCTAATGGAATTAGGTGTAGATCATCTTGATCTATTAATGCCATCGAGTGCTCGTGGAAGCGATGCTCCTTATGCTGAAACTATGGGGGCCCTTGTAGATCTAAAAAAACAGGGCAAAATTCGTTCGATAGGGGTTTGTAATGTGAATTTGGAACAGCTAAAAGAATTTAATAAAAACGGAGATGTTTCATTTGTTCAAAATCGATTCAGTTTTATTGATCGAAGTTTTAGTCAAGAATTTATTGATTATTGTGAAGCCAATCAAATTTTTTTCATTCCATATAATGTAATTGAATGGGGGCTTTTGACGAATAAAATTCTGAAAGGAATAAACTTAAAAAACGATGATTTCCGGAAAAAGCTTTCTATTATGTTTAATGAGGAACCCTTAAGCGTTTTAACTGATTGGGCTTTAAATTATTTGAAACCCATTGCTAATAAGTACCAAACCTCAATTGAAGCAATGGCAATATGTTGGGTTATGAACCAGAAACAAGTTTCAACCCCAGTTATTGGTGCCACAAAAACAGAACAATTAGTTTCATCAATGCAAGCATTAAACTTGGAACACCCGTCGGAGATTATTAACCAATTGGAAAGAGTATATAGTATTTTAGTCGAGACTGTTCAGAGGCAAAAAGGACTACAATTAAATCAATTTATAAGGAATTCTTATGAGTTATGGGGTACAGGGGCCACTAAACATTAAGTAATCATATTTTTGTTACAAATTCGAGATTTTTTTTGAAGTCACTTCAAATAAATTGTCCCTTGAATGCCTACAAAATGTTAAAAAGAATTTGATTAATCTTTGCGGTTGTTCAGTTTAAATTGATCATCTAAGCCAATGGGATTTGATCTAAAATTTAAGGGCGAATGATTTTCGGTTAATTGTTATTATGAAAATTCCATTAGTTGATTTAAAGAGTCAATATGAGACTATAAAATTTGAAATAGAAAATGAAGTCAACAGGGTTTTTGAGGATTGCAAATTTATTCTTGGGGAAAGGGTTGATGAATTTGAACAATCCTTTGCTGATTATTGTGGTGTAAGATATGCGGTCGGACTAAGTTCTGGTACTGATGCACTACAGATAGCACTTCGAGCGTGTGGTGTTGGAATCGGAGATGAAGTTATTACAACTCCATTATCATTTATTGCAACTTGCGAAGCAATTTCATTATGTGGTGCAAAGCCAGTTTTTGTAGACATCGATTATGAAACCTACAATATTGACGTGTGTGCAATTGAGGAAAAAATCACAGAGCGTACTAAAGCTATCATTCCAGTTCATCTATATGGATTACCTTGTGATTTAACTCCGATCCTGCAATTATCAGAAAAATATGATATTAAAGTTATCGAAGATGCAGCACAGGCTCATGGTGCAAAATATTACAACAAAACTGTTGGAAGTATCGGTGATGTTGGTTGTTTTAGTTTTTACCCTAGTAAAAACCTAGGTGCCTATGGTGATGCAGGTGCAATAATCACAAACAACTATTCAATAGCAATGCTTGCTCGATCATTACGCAACCATGGTCGATCAGAAAAATATACTCATAGGGAAATTGGGTTAAATAATCGAATGGATGCACTACAAGGTGCAATTTTAAACGTTAAATTACGTCATCTCAATGCTTGGAATTCAAAAAGGAGACAATTGGCAAGTCTTTATTCTAAGTTATTAGCAAATAGCAATGTAGTTACTCCCACAACTCCTCAATGGGCTAATCCAGTCTGGCATTTGTATGTTATACGTGTTCATGATCGTGATCGCATAAAAGCAGAACTTGAGTCAAAACATATTTATTGTGGGATACATTATCCTCTACCAATACATCTTCAACCATCCTTTGAATCATTAGGTTATCAAAAAAATGATTTCCCTCAGGCAGAGAGGGCGTCAAATGAAATTTTATCATTACCAATATATCCAGAGCTTAAGGAATATCAAGTATATGAAATTACAAGGAACATTATTGAATTAACATAGGAATAAAGCCCCTATCTAAGTTTTTTTACCAAAGGATAAAATTAACTTCCGTAAATTTTTTAACTGTTCGATAGGAGTAATTTTCATAAATAAGGAATCGAACTCATGTAAATTTTCTTTGAATTCCATTGTTACTTAAGTTTCAAAGAAATAGGTCAAAAATCAAAAGATTCGATACTTGGCAAGTTTCACTAATGCTTCAATCTTCTTTCCAGTCATATTTATATCATTTGCAAATCAAAAAGGAAACTCCTTCACCTTTCAGCACAGAAAGAAATTGTGTTGTTTCACTCTTTTTTGTTAAAGGTGTTTCTAGACTTTAAAATAATACTTCAGTTAACTCTAAAGTGTTCTTTCCATTGGTTAATTAATTTTTTTGAAGAATGACTAAGTTGTCAAGGAAAAATCGTTCATCGAAAATTTTCCTGGAAAAATGTTGTCAATAATAATTGAACTTTAGAAAACAGCAACAATAGCATAATTTGTTTTTTATCAATGATTTTGCAATCAATTGAGAATTTGTTAGACATAAAGAGGTCATAAATTCTTGCCGAATTTCATCTAAATAACAGAAAATTTCACTAACTTGTCTTCATTGCTTGGGTCAAGGAATGAAAACAAATTTAGAACATTCCTTAGCAAAATTTATGTCCTCTTTCTTTATATGGAAGGAGGATAATTATCCAAAATTCACATTAATTTTAATAACTTAATGAAAACTAGATGGGAATACAGCTCAAAAGAGAACATCTAAACAAACTAGTATCAATTCTTGAACAAATTCCTCGATTTAGAACTGTTGAGAAAAGAGTAGGTTTTATTGATGAGATATTCTATGGTGAAGTTAGAGGTGATCAAATTAAAGCAAATATCGCTTTAGAAGGATCTCCTCATGATGCTGCAATTACACTCATTATGTTTCTTACAAGGTTTGGTCAAAATAGAGCGGGGCAAGAGAGCTTAGGTCTTTTGATAAAAACCATGCAAACATATACAGGAGAAGGTGAACATGCTGATTTTCTTAGATTTATGTTTGATTTTTACCCTTTACACGTAACGCCAACTGCCGTCAAAGGAATTGTCAGTTGGTTTGGTTCTGAAAATGAAGATTCCGTAGCTGAAAAAATTATAGGTGAAAATACTCTTCGACCAATCCGTTATCTAGAATTAGCCTTACTTGCCTCAAAAGCTGTCGCTAAAATCATTAGCCCCAGCGGAACTGGAACAGGTTTTCTAGTTGGGTCAAACCTCATGATGACCAACCATCACGTTATTTCGTCTCAAAGTCAAGCAGAAAATTCTGAAGTACTTTTTAATTATCAATTGGATATTCATAACCAACCATGCTCTTCAATTTCTTGCTTGTCTAAAAAAAATGGGTTGTTCTATACTAATCCACGCCAAAATGGTCTTGATTTTACAATTTTTGAAATTGAGTCTCCCCCAAAAGATTACACCCCTTTAACTTTAAAGAGCTCAAGGGTAGAAATAGATGATCGAGTTAGCATAATCCAACATCCTGGGGGACGTATGAAAGAGTTTTCCATGCAAAATAATTTTGTGGCCTTTTCTGACTCAAACGTGGTCCAATACTATACAAGTACAGAGCCGGGTTCATCAGGATCTCCAGTATTTAATGATCAATTTGAGGTTGTTGGAATTCATCACAGCGGTGGAAATTTATTAGATACAACACTTATGAGGAAATATCTTCGGAATGGAGGAAGTAGCATGGTTGCTATCATTAATGACCTCAAGTTAAATGCACCACAAATTTACTCTGATTTAACGATTGGTTAGATAAAAGAAATAATTCTGCAAAAAAAATGATTTCGATTCACTCATTTTTCTAAATTATGGATCATAATTGAGTTATTAGCAAACAAGCATATTCTTCTCAAGTTTATAGGCTTAGGGTAAAAATTTAGTTTATGATAAATGTTTTGGTAACTACTGCTGGGAGTGCATCTGGGGTGAATTGCATTACTGCCCTTAAGAGTCAAGAAGAACTAGATGTAAACATAATTGCTTCAGATTTTAGTGAGTATGGTGCAGGATTACATTTAGCTGATAGTTATTTTACAACTCCACCTTTTTCAAATGAAAAAGAATATATAAGGAAAGTTGTTAAAATTTGTGAAGATGAAAAAGTGGATGTTGTACTTCCCGTATTTTCAAACGATGTTTATATCTTTTCAAAGTATGAATATGAGTTAAAAAGTAGTGGGCTTAAATTTTTCATTCCACCGTTTGAAACCGTGAATTTATTGAGAGATAAATGGTTAGCTTATAAATTCTATCAAAAAAACGAGATACCGACTCCAAAAACTCACAAATTTGACCAAAAAAAGCCTGTAGAATTTCCAATTTTTGTTAAACCAATTATTGGGAGTGGATCAAAAAAATCGTTTTTGATAAAAACTCAAAACGAGCTTGACTTTTACTGGAAAAGCCTGAAAAGTGGCAAGTTCATTTTTCAAACTTACATTGGTGCCCCTGAATTTACTGTCGATATTTTGATTGGAAATCATAACAAAATACTTGGTTTGGTGGCTAGGCAACGATTGAAAACCAAAAATGGCTTAGCAATAGTATCTAGAACTGTTGATTCTAAAGTTATTACACCTTTAGTTGAAAGACTTATTACAAAAATAGACTTAAAAGGACCATTAAATTTGCAATACTTTTTACTGCCTAATCAGGAACCTATGGTTATTGAAATAAATACTAGATTTGCTGCAGGCGGGTTGCCATTGACAATTAAATCAGGTATAAACCTTCCCTTGGAGACGATAAAACTTGCCTTAGGATTATCACCAACTCCCTTGGAAGGGTACGAACCTGGTTTAACTATGATTAGATATTATTCTGAAGTCTTTGTTTAGTTCAAATAATGAGAACCATTGTTGCTCAAATGGTTAAAGAAATTAGAGCTTTGTAAATTTTATTAAAATATGAAGACATATTTTGTACTACAACAAGTTAATAAGAATGTCTGGTAAATCGGATTATTAAGCGGTTAAACACTTTTCAACAAATGGAATAATACAATATTCACCTTTTCGTCATAATTACAATCCTTATGATGCAGAATCTAAAACCAATTTATCTTGGCTTATATGTCAATCCATGTATTACTGATCTAATGAAACTATATGGATACACAGGACTTTCTTCATCGGAATTTGAAAATGCTGAATACTAAAGCCCAAACTATTTAGGGTTATAATTAGTCAATTGAAATAAACCTAATTGGGATAATTGAAAATTCATTGGTCATTCACAGAGTAGGTTGAAGTGGCGAGAACTTGCGAGGTTTTAGATTTCGAAAAAATGGGATGGATAAATTTAGAAAGTATTTTATGTATATGTTTTTTTAAATACTACTAATCCAATAAAATGTTGTTAGAAAAACTTAGATTGAAAGCTATAGAGAAGAATGTAGCGACAATAGATACTCAGCTTGATGCTGAAAAAGTTTTTTTTCTCGTTAGGGATATGCCATATGGAAGGGCGAGTTCACGTGAACCAGAAACCATTATTCAAGAATGGCGAGGAACATGTTCTGGCAAGCATTACTTGTTAAAGAGCATATTTGCTGAATTGGGATATTCTTCTCGCTTAATTGCGTGCACAACGCATATTAAAATTGAGCCTGGCGAAGCGTGGGAAAAATTGGAGCTCCTTCTTACAAAATCAAATAGGTACTTTGTGGATGTCCATAACTATTTAATATTAGACTCTCCTGAGGGGAAAATGATCGTAGATGCAACTTGGCCTATTTCATCAAAAAGCATAAGTTGGATTGTAGTAAATGAAAGCTTTGTTTTTGGAAGAAATCAAAAAATCGCTGCTAATCCAATAATGACATGGGAGGTTCCAGAAGATGTAAGCTATCAAAAGTTCAAAAACAACATTTTGACGAATAACTTTACAAAAGAAGAATTGGTTTTTCGGGAGAGATTTATCAAATTATTGATTGAAAAAACAAATACTAATTAATTTACTTTTTTAAAGTTTCCTATCATGCAGAATTACAAAATTATTCAAGTACAAAAGGTAGAATCTTTTTTGAAAGAGTTTTTTATTATGCTGGGTGTTCCTGAAGAGGACTCACATTTTTGCTCAGAGGCTTTGTTATCCGCAGATTTACAAGGTTTTGATTCTCATGGGATGGATTTATTAAGGACATATTATGATAAAGTAAAAGAAGGAGTGAAATTTCCCAACAGGAAATGGCAGATACTAAAAGAAACTGAAACAACAGCAACAATTGATGGACGTTACGGGATGGGACAAATAATTAGTCATAAAGCGATGGATTTAGCAGTAAAAAAAGCGCGCAAGTCTGGTTTGGGTGCAGTAGCTGTTCGAAATTCTAATCATTTAGGTATTGCTGGATATTATACAAATATTGCGACTAAAGAAAATATGATAGGTTGGGTTTTTTCTAATGCGGCTCCAGCCATTGCACCTACTTATGGTGTTGACCCACTACTTGGGACAAATCCATTGGCTTTTGGTGCTCCAACTAATTTAGGTTTTCCATTTATAATTGACTTTGCTATCTCAATAGTAAGAAAAAATGATATCGATCGAAGAGCAAAACGAGGGGAACCTATGAAAGAAGGATGGGCCATTGATCAAAACGGAAATTCTTATACAGATGGTTTAAAGCTAAGAGACGATGTTAAAGCTGGTAGGGCTTCATTATTACCATTTGGTGCTCATAGGGGATATGGATTAGCAACGTTGGTGGAAGTCTTGTGTGCATCCTTGCAAGGGGGAGCATATATGCAAGATTTACACAAAATAAATCAAGATGGAAAACCAATATCACATGGTTTTGGACACTTTTTTCTAGCTATAAATATTGAAAGCTTCATTGATGTAAATACATTTAAAAATATTATTACCGATATTATGAGGAAACTCCAGAGCTCAAGAAAAATTCCAGGATATGACAGAATATATATTGCGGGGGAAAAGGAAAATGAGACACAAAAGATTCGTCTTGAAAACGGAATTCCTGTAAAGATGAGCACAATAAAGGCACTAAGGGAAATAAATAATGCTAAATTGTCAACTAGAATTGATGAATTGATAAAAACCTAAAGGATATAGTAAAAAGGAATAAACACCAAAGCAAATATTTCTTTAGTTTTAAAACTAAATTTTTTATTGCTTGTACGTATTACTTGGTTAGTAGTTGTTTGAGGCAATATGATATTGAATAATTTCACAAAGGATGATAGAAAATGATTAAAACTCCATCAGGTCTTAAATATCAAAACGACAAAAACATAGGAGGGGCGCCCATTAAAATTGGTCAAACAATTAGACTTAATTACATGGTCGCCTTAAGTAAAGAGGACTTAATTCATGCTACAAATCTTATAGACTCTTCTGAAGCTAGAGATCCAATCTTGATAAAAGTTGGAGATGGAAGCTTATTGCAAGGTTTGGAGGAGGGAATAATTGGAATGAGCAAGGGAGATACTCGAATATTTGAAATCCCACCTCATCTTGCGTTCGGTAAAAGAGGTATCCCAGGTATAATTCCTGAAAATGCAACTTTGTATGTAGAAATCAATATTTCAACTAAATCAAGTTGATTGAAGAACCTTATATCAAACAATCTTAACGAAGTATTATAAATGGATATCCCAAATAAATTAAGAAAAGAACTTGTTGAGTTCATAAAATCAATTCCAAATATCTACACTAAGGAAGTAAAAAGATCCTTCATATTTTCTGCTAGTTTAGATAGTGCTTTGGTTAATCAAATTGATTTTGAGGCGACTACTAATTCATTTGCTGAATTTCTAATTAACACTCTATATGATTATGGAAGTTTGAAAGATGGAAGGGAACCGATTACAGCCGTATTACTAGAAGCAAGTGAACTAGTTGGATTTGAGGTGGATGGGATAAAGAGAGGAGACCCTTTAATTGCAAAATGGAAATCATTTCTGGCGGAAAAGACAATTAATTCTAGAATTAGCATGACGCCAGAGAGGCGTTTTTATTTAACTAGTTTAATTGAGGAAGTTTCTAGACTTAGGT
This sequence comes from Bacteroidota bacterium, assembly GCA_008501835.1. GTDB lineage: Bacteria > Bacteroidota > Bacteroidia > Chitinophagales > Saprospiraceae > BCD1. The sequence continues at coordinate 15,956 of QQUB01000042.1, read as the reverse complement.
TGTCTCGAATAATTCCAGATCAAGTTGATGATATTTCAGTAGATAGGGTTTATGTAGATATCTTAACAAACATTCAACTCCATTTAAAACTAGAAGGCTTTAAGTTACATCTGAAATTAGAAGATTACAAAATAACTGATTGGTGGGTAAATTCGAACCTACCTAGTGATACAAATATACAATTCGCATTTAGTCGAACGCAGCCAAGAGGCTATGATACACAAATAATTGAAAGAATTGTTTCTGAAGCCCAGGACTTTATTAAAGGAGTGGAAGGGAAAATATCTCCTTTAGAAATGAGGCGCCCCAAAATATTTAAACCATTTTGGGATGATGGGATAAAGGATAATTATTATACTTTAGATTCTTTCGATGTTGCAGCTTCAACAAAACGTTTGATTTTAGTTGGGGTGCCAGGAAGTGGAAAAAGTACCTTTGCACAGTATTTTACATTGTTTTTGGCACAACAACAATTAGACTCTTCCACAGGAGACGCCAATATTAATCGAAGTCCAAGATGGCCACATGGAGCATTAACCCCCATTTTTATTGAAATCAAAAAATTTGTTGACTGGGATGGTTTTCCTGATATTAAAGATTCCATAACTATCAAACATTTCTGGGATTATGTGTGTGGGAATTTGTTAGGGCTAAATAATCGTTTTGCTGATGATTTATTTAGTGATCTAATATCTGGTGCTGCAGTAATAATCTTTGATGGACTTGACGAAGCATTTGCTCCGATCAATATTTTAAATGGTAAGGAAAAACGAATTCAGCAAATTACAGAATTCTCAAAAAAATTGTCAAGGAAGTTTTCCGATTGTCGAATCATTTTCACTACTCGAGTACATGAATTTTCAAATGTAAAAAAAGACTTTGCAAAGGCTGATTTTAAAATTGTTGAAATGGAGCCTCTTCAGGCGACTCAAATAACAACTTTAGCTAAAAATATTTATAATTCTGTTGGGTTTAGTTCAGAGGAAACAGACGTAAGGGCTGAAAAATTGAGTAATGAACTTGAATTTGTGGCTGATTTTTTGAAAAAGCGCCCTCTCTTTCTTACACTAATGGTAATGCTTTCTCTCCACACAAAAACAAACAAGTTGCCAGCAAAGAAAGGAGCATTATTACATCAAAGTGTTTCATTATTAATTGGTCGATGGACTCGTAACCGAATGATTAGCGACCATTTGAAAGAAATTTCAGAAATCGATGAAGAAACAAATGAAATTTTTGAAAGCTTAGAGAATATTGCTTATCGTGCTCAAGAACATATTGAAACTGGAGAGCAATCAACTATATCTGTGGGAGCCATTTACGCTGAATTTTCACGGTATGAATATCGAACTTATGAGATTGTAAACTATCTAACTAAACAAGCAGGAATTTTTGAGTTTGCAGGGACTGACAATTTTGGGGCAGAGTTATTCAGGTTTTCACATCGTGTTTTTCAGGAGTTTCTTGCGGCATCCTACCTTGTAAGAACCAGAAATTATTTAAATGTTAGGGATAAAATCGAAAATAATTATTTGCAATGGAGGGAGCCTTGTATTTTACTTGGAGACTTGATTTTGAATCAGGGGGATACTGAATCCTTTTGGGGCTTAATTGAAATCTTATCTATTAAGGATATTCCTGAGAAAAATACTTTAGAAAGCAAACACTGGTATCCAGTCTGGTTGGCAGCCAAATTGATTATTGAAAATAATGAAGCCGTTCAAAAATCAATGGGAGACTATAAGTCAATTGTTGACTCTTTAAAAGGTAAGATTAAACTCCTGTTGACTTTGCCAAAAGTTCTTTCTCCAATAAATCGAGTAGAATGTGGAACTGCTTTGGGATACCTTGGAGATGATCGGGTTGGTGTGGGATTAAATGACGGTGGAACACCAGATATAGATTGGTGCTTTATCCCAGGAGGGGAGTATGAAATGGGATTAAGTAGAGAACAATTCCAGAAATTAAAAGACTTGTCATGGGCAGGTAATTGGAATTATGACGACCAAATGCCTTCGAATATTGTTGATTTGCCTGATTATTACATAAGCCGATATCCAATAACCATAAAACAATATCAAGTTTTCTTAAAAGCGCATGATGGTTATAGAAATGATGCTTGGTGGACAAAAACTGGATTAGAATTGCGTGATGTATTGGAAGCCTCAATGAATGAAAGAATTACTTCTCCGGATAATTTGCCACAAAATTTTGTAAGTTGGTATGAGGCAAATGCTTATTGTAAGTGGTTGAGCAACAGGGTTGGATATCAAGTCAAGTTACCTTCTGAACCAGAATGGGAAAAAGCAGCAAGAGGAAGTAGTAAAAGGCTATACCCCTGGGGAGATAACTATGATCCCGAATTATGCAATGTCGCCGAAACAGGAATAGCGGGTCCATCTCCTGTTGGATGCTTTCCGTTTCCAAATGGTTGTTTCGAAGAGGACACTCCATTAGATTTGTGCGGAAATGTTTGGGAGTGGTGCACCACATTATTCCGAATCGAACCAGACCCTCCTTTCTTATACCCCTACAAAATCGATGATGGTAGAGAAGAAATTGAAAGGAAAGACCATTGGATTACAGTTACTAGAGGAGGATCTTTCACTAACATTCCTTATTTGGCCCAGGTTACCTTTCGAGGCAGAGATAGACCTTCTTTCAATCCTCGCCGTCAAGGGTTTCGAATTGTTAAATACAAACTTGATTAATTATTGTCTACTAAATAGGTGGAAATAATAGAATTTTAGTACAAATAATTTTTTTAGGATGTAATCCTAATCTAATCCTTTAGTTGTTTCTTTTATGGTTAATAATGAGTTGGTTTGCTCAACTGAAATGAATTATTTTGAAATTTAAATCACCGTTGAGTTTTTTTACCTTTTATCATGGTAGAGTTTCTTTTCTTTTTAAGAATTAGGATTTTATAAGAAAAAATATTTATGCTATAAATACTAAGCTAAGGCTTTGTGTACTCCTAAATTAGAGTACAATTTCATCTTATATTATTTACATAGTAATAATAATATTGATCCTTTTTTTACCAGGAAAATACAATTTAAATGAGTGAAGTCCGTGTTTTAGTAATAGGCGGTGTAAGACCACAATTTATTAAAATTGCAGCCTTACAATGGAATATTGAACAATTTAATAAAAATTCTAAAACTCCAATTTTGGCGACATATGTCAATACTGGTCAGCACTATGATGCAACATTGTCCTCAAATATTATTAATGAGTTAAATATTCACTTTGACCATAGTTTTACCTACTCTACAAATGACCCAATTGAAATTTTAGGTATTATGTTCATCAAGTTATCAAAGCTTTTGGATGAAATTGTCCCAAAACCGGATTTGGTAATGGTAATGGGGGACACAACTACAACATTTGTTGGAGCTACTGTGGCTGTTAGAAAAGGTTTTCCTTTAGTACATATGGAAGCAGGTGTCCGGTCAGGTGACATCAACAAAGTTGAAGAAATGCATCGCAGAGTAGTGAGTCATTTAACAACCATACACTTTTGTACATCCAGAAACAGCGAGAAGAATTTAAATAAAGAAAATATTACTAAAAACATTTATTGGACTGGAGATATGTCCTATGATTATATTATAAACTGCTCTAAGTCTAAAAAAAATCATTTTCTGTACGATAAAAGAAATTATGTGCTTGCAACTCTGCATAAACCACTAAATCTAGAAGCCAATGATACATTAGAAAATATCCTCTCTGCCTTATCGAATTATTCTAGGGAAGTACTATTTATTTGCCATCCACGCTTAAGAATTAAACTAAATGAAATGGGTATTCAGGATAAACTAGGCAAAATACAATTCATAGATGCTTTGCCGTACAAACAAATGATACATGCAATCAAAAATTGTGGATTTATTTTAACTGATTCAGGTGGTTTACAAAGGGAAGCATATTATCTAAAAAAGCGTTGTTTAATTAGACGAGATACTCTAGGGTGGTCAATATTCGTAAGGAATCAAATTCATCATTTAATTGGGGAGGATAAAAAGAGTATATTAGATGGGCTCGCATGGGTTGAAGATTCCTTAAACCTTGATTACCCTATATTAGATAATCAATTTATCCGCCCTGATTCAGCGTTTTATGCATTAAATAAGTTAATGGAATTTAGGAGGAACTAGCAGTTCTTTTCAAGTCCTTTTTTATTTAAAACGGAGAATCTACAGAACCCTTTGGAATAGAAACCTCAAAAATAAACCTATGTTCCTCAATTTTTCGCAAGCCATCATTGTAAAGAAGAAAATCTCTACACTCTTTAATAATATAGTCGTCAACTTCTTTGGGAATTTCCTTAAGGGTTAAACCTGCATATTCCCTTTTAATTTTATCATAAATGAATTTTAGCCCGAGATCTTGAAGACTGATCCTTGAAATAAAATAATTTCCTAAATTTTCTTTTTCAATATATTCGTATTCTTTTCGGCTAATAAAAAAGGCGAAGGATTTTGATAAATTTTTTAAAGATTTTATTGTTGTTTTTACATCCAAATAATAAGGTGCATTTCTATATTGAACTTGAATGTCATATGATTTATAGGTGGGTTTAACGCCTGATCTTAAATCCCGAATTACAGATACATGGTCAACTTTTGGTTGGGAATCGTTAGGCTTAAGTTTTAACCATTCAACCATTAATACTTCACCAATATGTCCAATTATTTGATTTGGTTTAGATTCTTCATCTTCTGTTTCCAGTAATTGTTTAAATGAATCAATATTTTCAACCAATAATTTTAGTTGTTCCGGATCGATTTGAGATAATAAAGAATTAACATCATCAATACTTGTTCTCAATTTTTTAAGCTCGGACTTAGATATCTCCTTTCCTAAATCAACACCGTCTTTACCTCCGTTTTTTTCTCTTTTATTTAATAAATTTTTCAATTGTTCAGGAGAAAAACCGTTTTTCTTAAGCGCTGTTCCCAAAACAGAAATATGATCAGAACCTATTTTATTTTCCTTAATTGTTTCAACTAATTTTCTGTCATCGGATGATAGACGGGCAAGATTTAGTAATTTTATTAATTCAACGTGTTTCCCTTTAAATAAATCATCCTGCTTCTCAGATAAATGTTCTAAAATTGAGGTTGTATCGCTTTCATTTATCAAGATTACATTCAAATCATTTGCTTTAGGTTCTTTTATTAAAGCTGATTTTTCATTAAAAGTATCCCTGAATTCTGCTATTTCATTTCCGTAGTGGAATTCATACTTAAATGGAATTTCCTCCTCAAGAAGATATATTCTAATAGAGTAATCTATTTCAGTAAGCCAGGTTTTATAGAAATCAATATCCCACTCTTTACGCTTTTCAAATTCCTGTGGTAATATTTCAGATTTCAGGGAGGCATTTAAAATGTTGTTGTTTTCCAGAGTTTCAAATAAATTCTCCTTAAAGCCTCTGTAAGAGGCATCGATTAGTTTTAACTCAAGTTTTTCACTTGCTAAAAATAACTTTGAAGAATCATCTGTGTTTATCTTAGCTAGATAATATAAATCTTCATACTCCGCCCAATCCAATAATTTTCCAAATATGATTCCATCGTCCAGTCCCGGATATATTTGCAGAAGTTTAACAGGTAGAGTATCATGATATTTTACGAACTCTAAAATAAGCCTTAAAGTCCCTCTGTATACTTCCTTTCCATAGATTAATTTATCGGATAACTTTTCATCAATCCATCTCAATGTATTGTTAGCCAAGTTTTTATTCCATGTTGCTTTACTAATATCGCTACTTTTTAAAGAAGTGATTTTCCGTAAATCATTCCTGACTTTTAATATTGGACTATTCACACCCTCTAAACCATTCTTCTCAAGAAAAAGCATCTTATTTTTTAGATCTCCTTGATTAATCCATGAAGTCACCTTTTGAGGCAATATTTCTTCATGCATCAATAATTCAAGTTCCGAAGAATAAATATGCCTGGATGGATGAAAAAAGTGGTCAGGAAGGTATTTTTCAAATTTGTCAATTCCCTTTTCAAAGAATTTATTCAGTAGTGGAATATCCTCCACATCATTAAATATGTATTGATGATTACTATTAAGATCTCCTCTTTCTACTTGATCATAGGCAATCAAAAAAGCAATTTGTTCTTCGGAAAACGGCTCATCTTCTTCTAATAATTCATCGTAAAGTTCAACCTGAGAATATTCATCTAAGGTAAATAAGGAACCATAATTAACCCCTGCAAGCTTTGATTTGACTACCTCAAGTCCGGATCCGTCACTTTCATCTCTCAAATCAGATAAACGAAAATAAATAATATTGGATTCGTCAGGATAATTAACCCTAACTTGATTTTCATGGGCGATTTCATTGAGGGCTATACCATCGACAAATATCTTTTCCCGAAACTCCTCTTTTTTTCTTAATTGAACAATAAACTGAATGACTTCACCTTCAAATTCACCCGCATATCTCGGTCTTTGATCAGAAGAGTAAAGATCTATTCTCTGACATCTATACAAATAATTTTCCTTTACATTCTGACCTTGCCTTTTGACTGCATAAACCAAGGCTTTTTCAGTACCGAATTCCTCTATCAAGGTGTTAATAAACTCTTCAGTTTCTGTTCTTAAAGAATTGTCATTTTTGAAAATATCAGTTAGTTCAGAAGGAAGAAGTTTATAAGTACCTGTTGTGACTAAAAATTCATTCAACACCCGGTCTAGTGAGAAATATTGCTTCTTTTTTGGCTTGTCGTTTTTGGTGAGATGATAAAGTTCTGAACCCTCTGTTATATAAAAGGATATAAAAAAGCCTTCTTTATTTACCCTGATACTATTCAGTAATTTTATTTGCCTTTTGGTAAGCTGGTAAGAATTCTGATTTAACCTTTCCGAAAGATCCCGAAGGGATTTAGGAGGCAGATGAAAAAAGCTTCCTTCACTAAAGATTTCCAAATATTGAAAGTCCACCATTTTGAATGTCGAAATACTCTTAACCAGGATCTTCAATTCATCATAATCTTCCTTTTTTAAATCATTCAATTTCGGATTATAAAAGAAATCATCAGAGGTAATCCATTCGCCATCATCTGTCAATATCCAATCCACATCATCCTCAAATTCTGATGGGTTGTCTCCTAAATCGAAAATGCGCTGGAGGTCTTGAAGGACGACTTGATAATTTGAATCATCCAAAGTGTCTGAAATTAATTGCCAATCTTCATAGACGTTTTTCCAGATTTCTCCTTCATTCATGTAGTATGTTGCGAATTCAGTGAAGTAATTCTCAATTGGATTTATTTGATATATATTAAGTATTGAACTGTTGGCATATTTAAAATTGTCTGGAAGTAATTTATTAAAAGGAACTCGTATATTTTGTTTATTTGAGAAAAGCCTAATAGTATTCCTTAAGTAATTTCTTTGAACCCCCTGAAAACTTTCATAAGTTTTGAAAAGCTTCCATTTTTCATCACGTAGGAGATTTTTGTCTCCAACTAAAATTTGAATTCTTTCAACTAGATCAATATCCCTCAAATGGTATTCCTTTTCCACTTTTGACATTAGCCATGGATACTTAAGTAATTGCTCCCCTGCATAATCAATATCGTGTCTTATGAAAATATTTCCCAAGGATGATATTCTTGATTCCGCTAATATTATGTCTTCATTATTTAAAATATCATTGATGGAGTAAAGGTTTTCAAAAGAAGATTTTAAAAACTTTTGGAACTTAATACTAACTTGATTGAAAATAACATGAAATTCTATCAATAAAGTGTTGTATTCGTTGTCGGTTAATTCATAAATAAAGTCCCTCCTTATTTCATCATTTGAGCAACTGTTAATAATGTCACTAATGGTCCACTTTTCTACCTTTAAGTGATCATTGATTTTTTCATAAAAATCTTTCAATCCTTCATTTAACCAATGAATCTGGTCTTGACCGATCCTATTTGGATCAACAGGAATATTTGATTTTTTTACTCTAACGGAACCAATATTTAAAAACTGATCATCGTATGTTGGAAGGTGGTCTTTTAAAATTTCAATAATGTCATCATAAAAATACTTTTTTATCTGCCTTTCCTTTTCTTTCGAATTATTAGAAAACCCTTCCCCAGATCCTAATATGCATTTGACAAAATGGATAGCTTCTTCAATATTCCTGTCACTTACTAACCCTGAATAGTAATTGATTATTGATTCACTTATTTCCTTTATTGTTTTTTTGTTATGCCCATCGCTTAAATCAATGCTCTGTCGACTTCCTTTAATAGCATACTCCTGAGAATCAATGATGAATTTTAAGCCATAGATCTCTGAAGAAATGGGGAAGTATTGAAAAAAGTTTGACAAGTTGTGATCCAATTCCTCCGGAATTTCCGGAAGGAATAACCTTGTTTTTAAGATTTCTGATTTTTCATTCTCAACTTCCCGAATGAGAATATTTTTAAAATCCTGAGGCCTTTCTATAGGAGGTTCGTTATTTATTATAACCCGGTCAATATTTGGTAATAATGCCAGCGAAGTTCTTATTCCGGAAATTAAATTTCCACCTAATATCTCTGTTAATTCTTCAAATCGACCTTCTCCTAAAGGGATATAGATCAAGGTTCCTGAGAAAAAGTCATTAATGTTTATCTGGCTTGAAATTTTGTTAAGAAACGTTACACATTTCTCGAGATCTTCATAACTGAACCATGAACCCGGAGCTCTTTCAGGATAGGCAGGAAAATAAGAATAAATTAATTTGGTCAGTAGTGGAATGCTTGTATCGTTGTGATCTTCAGGTACAAAAGATTCAAAGTTCCAATTTAAAAAACGTTGTAAGGGTACATTATCCCAACTATATAATATTGGACCTTTTTTTTTACTTATTATTGCTTTTTGAAGGAGATCTTCTTTGTTTGTACTTCCCTCAGAAACCGAAGAGGCTACGGGAATGATTAAATCATATAATAGTTTTGATCCTTGCCCATGTTTACCTATGGAGTCTGATTCTCCGGCTTTTGGCCCTTTATTTTTAGTTAGAAATGACCTGAGCCTGCTTTTGCTGTTTTTCGCTTTTTCTCCGTCGCTAATAAAAGGTTCTCCGTTATTTAGTACAACAAAATTTTCTTCATCAAACCCGACAAAAAAACTGGATGCACCGGCATCGCTGGCATTCTGAATTAATTCATAAAATATTTGTTCATTGGAGTTTTCGGCAAAATCAGAAATATGCCCCACATAGTATTCAAGGTTAAAATCCTCCCCAAAAAGTTTTGAATAAAACGGATCTCCTTCTATACCTATTTTTCCTCTCCAGTTTGGGTCTCCGCTGATAATTTCAACATATTTTACCAGATCTCTAATTTTCATGCTGGGGTGCTTTTTTTTCCAATAAAATCCTGAATTCAACCCGTCTTGATTTGGATTCGTCTTCCTCAAGTCCTGAAACAGAAACAAATTCTCCGTTTTCATCCAGAAGTCTTGATTCTGAATATCCGACAGCTACTGATTTTCGCATAATGAAATCTTTGAGGTCACCATCAAGATCTTTGAAATAATCATTTCGTAAAATGAAATTTTGAACTTTTTGAGAACGCCCGGAAGAATACCTAAGGTTTGTTAGGTAATCACCTGAAGAGTCAGTATGGCCCTCTATTCTCAGTTCTTTAATATTTATACTATCCGAATAGGATTTATAAATCTTTTTTATCTCTCCAAAGTAAATGGGTAAGAACTTATCCAGTAATTTTTTAAAGTAATCAGTCGGATAATAATCGCTTTTAACAAATAATAACTCTTTATCTACAGCTGAAAATCTTATTGTTGCGCTATCCGCAACAAATATTTCTTCATAATCGCTTAATTTTTCTTCAAATACCTGACTTAATTCTTCATATTTACCAAGAACAGTAACGACCTTAAAAGTATCTGTAGTTGGTGGAGGTATCGGAGTCGGTTTTTGCGGAGTCGGCTCAGGTCGATTAAATAAGACAAGTGCTATAATAATAAAAATGATCATAAACCCTGTAACCAGGTCTGTATAGCTGATCCAGTAATTTTGCTCAGGTTCGTTGTCGTGATAGTTGTACATCATTTCCTCATTTTTCCATTACTTGCTAAATTTTGAAACAATTCTCTGATCCCATTCAATTCACTAATTGCATTACCTATATCTGCAACCCTGTTTTGAATTGATACAACATCATCGGTCAATTTTTTCCATCTTTCCAATAATGATTCCATAGCCAGCCTTAATTGTATATTTTCCTGGAGCTGGGCAGAAATATCTTTGGCTATAGTTCCATTTTCTCCTTTGGCCTTTTCATACTCATTTACTGCATCCGCAAATTTTTCAGTTGCTTCCTTAAGCTTGGTTTGAGAGGTTTCGTTATACTCCTTGATCTTCTCGAAAGATTCATTTAAAAGCTCTAGATTATCATCTATTACCTCCTTTGTAGCGGCTTGTAAAGTGTCATTAAAACTTTGTATAGTTTGATTAATTTGACCAAAAGATGCAGCCAACTTTTCTGCCTCACCTTTAAAATGTCCGGTCATTTTATCAACAGATCTATCAATTCCTTCATTAATAGCTTCAACAGACTTCTCAGCTTTCTGATCTGTAGCTTGGATTTGTGCATTAATTGCCTTACCCAATATTTCCATTTTATCGAAAATGTCCTGAAGTTTTGCCTGATTAGCTTCTGTTGCAGCGGTTATTTCGCTACCACTTTTTTCAAGGACATCTTTTGCGGTCTTCAAAAATTCTTCACTTACTCTTTGAGCATCTTCTGTTGCTTGTGCAATGGTATTTGTGCTTAATTCGCCTGTTGCAGTTTCAAGCTTATTCGCTAGTTCAGTAAAAATCTGGCCTATTTCAGAGTTAATGGTTGCGATCAAACCATTAACAGATTCAATAATATTGCTTTGATTTGCAGTACTTGTATTATGAAAACCTATTGATTCTGTTTGAGTGTCAATCAATGTTTGGTGTATGCGGGTATTTTGATCTAATGTTTCCTTAAATTTTTCTGAAATTCCCTCGGACAGCTTTTGTAATAAATCATTATTCTTATTGAACGCGATAATCATTTCTTGCATGAGTATCTGAGGGTGCAATTTTGCGGAATTTCCCAGTTCTTTTTTTTCTAACCTGTCAATTTTATTCTTTACGATTGGTGATAAAACAAGGCTAAAAAATATTCCTATAATAGAGGTTGAAAATGCAGCGGTAAGATCGATTACCAAATTTTGTAATAATGAATTATCTCCTAAAAATTTTTCCGGATTACCCTGAATTTCTACATAGAGTACAATGAAAGTAAATAAAACTCCAATACCTGTGCAAAAGCCCGGTATAGTATTTAGGATTTTAGGTTTTTTGGATCGAAGAAAAATCAAGCTATATATTAGAATAGCTCCAATAGCTATCAAATTCCAATAAGCATCTAAATCCGCTAATCTCTTAATGATTTGAGTAGTTTCCATATAATTTCATTTTTCTTATTCCACCCTCACGCCACCTGCTGATAAACACTCCGTCCTCCTCCAAAATAATTCGCATAAATATGCTGATATACGCTCAATGACTTCTGATCCACTTCATCATCAGAATATAGTTCCTGGGGGAGGTAGAGCAGGTTGTCATGAATGATGCTTCTTACCTGTGCCTTGATCTGCCGGCTTTCGCGCCAGCGTTCTATTTTAAGCTTTTCAGCTTTTAATTTTTCCAGCGTTTCCCGGGCGACTTTCTTCACGGACTTCAGGTCTTTTTGTTTCAACTCCTTGCCTTCCTTCAGGATGTCGAGGATGGCCAGGGTTTCCTCGTCCAGGTTTTCACGGACAGCCCTTTGTTCTTCTACGGACAAATCCTTAAGATAGTTCTGTAAATCCTCAAAAGTTTTCACAGTATCTTCAAGACTTTTGCCTTTATTGTACTCCTCAATGATCTCCCGATATCGTTCATAGAAATTCAGGCGCAATGGATTTTGACGGACCATATGCTGCAATCTTTGATCAATGGCATTTTGCAGATCAAATACGAATTTGTTCTTGCGGGGAGCCTTGGCGAAAGCAGCTTTCAGTTTGTCAAAATCAAGATCGCCAAGATCTACATAGACTTCATCCCGGGTGTCAGAAACTTCATCTGTTTTAAGCAATATGCTCTCACTGACGATGGATTGTAATTCCAGAATGACTTCCGTCACATCGGCAGATTTTACCTTTTGGTTCAGTAAGTTGTAAATAGCCTCAATGGCATTGAACTTTTTGATAAATGGCTTCACTTCCTTTTCCGGATACAAAGCCTTGTATTTCCGGAAAACATTCCTAGCCATCACTTCAAAGGTCTTGCGGGTGGTCTGATTCAGGCAAACACAATCCGCAGCGTCTTTGATCAACGCTATTTTTTCCATTGGTTTTGCCTGGAACAAATCCGATAAATTGAATCTCAACCCTTCAAGATGTTCTTCAACCTCACGTATAGCCTCCTCAAGTTCTCCAGCCATGGCGATCAATTCTTCCACGGGTCTTTCAGGCTTTTCCTCATTTTCGTTGCTCTTGCCGCCTTCTCCGTAAACCGAATAAGCTTTTTCCAATTGTTTGTAAACATTGCCGTAATCGACAATCAAACCGTTTTCTTTTTCATCGTCATACACGCGGTTGGCACGGGCAATGGTCTGCATCAGGGTGTGGCCCTTAATGGGTTTGTCCAGGTAAACGGTAGAAACACACTGGGCATCAAACCCGGTGATCCACATGGCACAAACGATGGCCAGCCGGAAAGGATTTTCCGGATCTTTGAATTCCTTCTCTAGGTTGCGCTCTACCATTTTTTGCCGGTGGGGAGCGATTTCCAGGTTCATTTTTCTAAACTTGTCCACCTCGTTTTGCTCACTGCTGACAACCACACAAACCTCTGTTTCACGTACCCTTTCATATTTGCGATTCAATTCCTGGACCTCCTGCTGATCCGCCGCATTGTCAATCCGTTTACCCAACTCCTCCAGGTATTCCTCCCAGTATTTCATGATCAGGTTGTACATGCGGACAGCCGTGGGCTTGTCCATGGCTACATACATGGCTTTTCCCTGGTAACCACGTTCATTGAAGTGCCAGACCAGATCCCGAGCTATGGCGTCCAACCTTGGCTCCGCAGTCAGTATGGGATAGTCTTTTTTGAACAGGTATTCCAGTTTCTTTTTCTGATCATCCTCAATATCCTCATTTTCCAGGATCTCAGCCATTCTTTCGTCAAGTTCCGGATTGTCAATGTCCAGTTTTTCTCCACGATTGATATAACGGAGGGGCAGAGTAGCCTCATCCTCAATAGCACGTTTGAAATCATAGACGGAAACGTATTCGCCGAAAATATTTTTGGTCAGTTCCTCCTCCTCTTTGATGATGGGCGTTCCGGTAAATCCCAGGTAGGAGGCATTAGGCAAACCGTGATACCGCATATTCCTGGCATAAGTTCCTGCCTGGGTGCGATGGGCTTCATCGGAAATGACGATAATGTTGTCTCTTTCCGTGATTAACGGGTACTGACTTTCTTTTTTCGGATCAACGGAAAATTTGTGGATGAGGGTGAAAACATAACGATGATTTTCAGCCAGTAAATCCCGTAAATGGTCTCTTCCGGTCATGCCTTTCTTTTTTCCGGCAATGACATTTTTTTCATTAACCACACCCACGCCGGAAAAAGTATCATACAGCTGATCCTCGAGCTCTGTACGGTCCGCAACGATTAAAAAGGTGTAAGAACCTCCCAGCTTCCGGTGGATCTTCTCACAAAGGAATACCATGGAATAGGATTTTCCGCTCCCCTGGGTATGCCAGTACACCCCCAGTTTCCCTTTAAGGCCTTTGATGTCCTTCACATTCTCCAGTACTTTATTGACACCGATATACTGGTGATTCTTTGCCATAATCTTGGTAGAATCACCGCGGGATTCGTCAAACAACAGGAAATTCTCAAAAATATCCATTAACCGATGCGGGGCACAGGTACCTTTGAGCATGGTATCCAAACTGACGATGCCTTCTTCATCCTCTTCGATCCTTTTCCATTCCAGGAAGAATTTATACTTGCTTGTCACCGTACCTACGCGGGCATCAGTGCCATTACTGAGAATGATAAAAGCGTTATTATAAAATACGTGCGGGATGGTGTCTTTGTAATCCTTCAGGTTGTTCTCATAGGCATTGAGCAGATCGGTATGGTGGGCTTTGAGTTCAAAAAACACCAGCGGAATACCATTGACAAAACCAACTACATCCGGGCGACGGTTGTAGGTATCGCCGGCAACTTCCAATTGTCGAACCGACAGGAAGTGATTGTCCTCATAATTATTGAAATCGAAGACCTTCAGTTTCTTTTTGACCAGTCTCCCTTCTTTATTCGTAAAACTCACGGGCACGCCTTTTCGCAACAGCTGGTATTTTTCCTTGTTGATCCGCCCAAGTGTTTTCCCTGCTACCCGTTGTTCGATCATGTCCATAGCCTGTTCGCAGGCTGATGAAGGTACACCCGGGTTGAGTCTTTTCAGAGCCGCCAACAGGAATTTTCTTAGAATAATTTCTGTCTTGGTTTCCCTGCCCAATAAACCGACAGGGCCAAAGGTTTCATTTTTCCAGGCAGTCACTACTTTCCATCCAAGCTCTTCCAGCACATCCTGGGTGGCCTGTTCTATTAAAGCATCTTCTGAATATTCGTAACTCATGTGGGGGTGGTTTTAGGTTAAAGATTCTTCATTGAGCCAATCGTCAAATATTTGTTTTCCGATTTTTTTCTGCCAGGCGGTTATAGTTGAATCCACTTCTATGGAAATGATACTGCACTCTTTTCCCGATCGTTCACCATTGCTGTTAAAATAACTTCCGGTATTCACCGTTTCTGTTCCCGGATAAACCAAAGCGGCTTTTGGCGTTTCATAATACTCGTGATAGACATATAATTGTCTCAAATCATCCAGGGATGGGTTTTTGGCTTCCATATTTTTCCATTTGGTATCTAAAACTGCCAAATTATCCTTACCGCAACTGACTAAAATATCAGGCTTCATCCTCGATTTTTTCCCTTGCATTGATTCCCAAAAATATTTTGACTGCTGAGCCTTTACAGACAATCCTTCCGGCTTTTGCTTTCTCATACTGACATAGACAAACCGTTCCCACAAAACATTCATATCAAACATCAATGCCAATACATCATTGTGGCCAGTAGTAAGATCAGGATGATAGTTCAATAATAATAGTCTTGAAATTTCCAGTGCATTGTTATATCCTTCCGTTTTTTGGTTTAAATGGATTTTATCAAAAGTTGCCGCAGATATTTTGAGTCGCTTCACCTCAGGAAAATTAAGCAACAAGCTCCCAATGCGACTACTCAAAAAAGCATTGCTGTTTATTCGCTTTAATAACAAAAGGGTTTCATGGAGGATTTGATGCAAAAGATGGATATTATCGTATTTGGAATGACGAATATAAAACCGCTCCTTGTGGACGATATTTTGTTGAATATGTTTACCGAAAAGAATATTTCCTTTTAATGCAAAACTGTTCTCTTCCGTTGGCCTGTATTTTTTTATAAGCCCCTTTTTTAAAAGATATTCCACCTCTCTGATGAACAATTCAAAATAAAAATCCAAAATAAAATTGGATTTTATATTTAAGGAAGAAGAGCTGGGTGCCTTAACGTTGAAAACACCAACTGCTTTAAGCATTCCTATTAAAATCTTTCTCCATTTTTCCTCATTTTCATCCTTCTCTGCTTTAGGCAGGACTTCAATAATAAGATCGCCTATTTGCAAAACACCTACATACTCATTGAATTTTACGCCCTTATGGATGAGGTTAAAATACTTCACACCATTACCATAATGTGTTTCCAGAATTCGTCTGAACGATTCCGTAAATTCAACACCGTAATAAGTATGACCGACTCTTAAGGTTTGGTGCTCAAAACGAATGAT
>QQUB01000319.1 GCA_008501835.1 Bacteroidota bacterium | reverse complement strand
ATGACACCTTAAGTTACGGAGTACACTTATCCATAATGGGGGTCAAAGTTGTGGCCATCCCCAAAACAATGGATAATGATGTTCCAGGTACTGATTACTGTATCGGATTCAGTACTTGCGTTACCCCTACTATCAGTATGACGAACAGCCTTAGAACGGCAGCTGGATCCCATGAGAGAATCATGGTGCTTGAGGTATTTGGCCGTTATGCAGGATTTACTGCCATGCTGCCAACCATGGCCGGTGCAGCCAACAGGTGCGTGATCCCTGAATTCGAATTCGATCTGGATCATCTTACAGAAATACTTGTGGAGGATCGCCGGAATAATCCAAGTAATTATTCGATTCTACTCGTTTCTGAAGGAGCAAAGTACATTGGTGCTGAAATGCAGTTCCAGGATGCAGAAAGAGATGCTTTTGGTCATGCGAAGCTCGGTGGAATCGGAAAGATCGTAGGTGATGCCATAAAAACACGTACTCCTAAATTCAACAACGGTAAACGTATCAACATAATCGAGCAAAAACTGGGATATCTCACCCGATGTGGAGATCCGGATGCTGTTGATTCCATTGTACCTATGGCTTACGGGAACCTCGCACTGGACCTAATCATCAAAGGTGTACATGGCAGACTTGTTGTATTGAAAAACGGCCGGTACGATAATTTACCGATTGAGGTGGTCACCAGCAGTAATAAGGTTGTTGACGTTACCAAGCATTATAATACCGATCGTCTGCGTCCATTCTACCACAGCTTCGAAATGTTGCCGCAGTTTATCATGACTTAAGCTGCTTTGGTCTAATTTTGATGGTTCTATGAACCTAATTTACCAAAGGTTCGTTATTTTTAAGGAACAATCAAAAGCACAATGGCCAACAACAAATCGAACAGATTGGTAAAAAGTTTAGGGGCCCCTGTAATCTTTGTCGGCATCCTAATCCTCATTCAAATTCTGAGCTCCTTCTTAGGACTTCAGCTAGGGGTTTATGGTATATATCCAAGGGATCTGATGGGTTTCAGGGGCGTCTTTCTGGCGCCTTTACTGCATTCCGGCTGGCCTCATTTGCTATCGAATGCTCCCCCATTGTTTTTCATGAGTGTTATCATCCTTTTCTTTTATCGTAAAGTAGGATTCCAGGCCATCACCATGATTTATATTCTTACCGGCATTGCCGTATGGTTATTCGGTAGGTCCGTTTTCCATATTGGTGCCAGTGGCGTGGTGTACGGACTTGTTGCCTTTGTAGCCTGGTTAGGTATTTTCAGAAGAAATATAAAATCCATTGCCCTTTCCCTAATAGTCGTATTTTACTACGGTTCCATGTTTGTTGGTATTCTTCCCGGACAAGAAGGAATATCATGGGAAAGCCACCTTTTTGGAGCATTAGTGGGGATTTTTGTGGCATACTGGTATAAGGGAAATGTCGAAAAAGACGAAGAGAAAAAAGTCTATGACTGGGAAGAGGAAGAAAAGAAACTTCCACCCAGAAACTTCTTTGATCAGGATCCTTTTGAAAAAACCAAACAGGAAAGAAAGAGGGAAAACCATGATAACCGGAATGAGCCGCCTAAGTGGTTTTCGAATTATTAATCAGAGTTGCTGGTTACAAGTTGCTGGTTGATTGACTTAACCACAGGGGGCATAAAGAAGGCACAGGGGTCACAGAGGTAAAACTGACACAAATTGAAACTTCTGAGACCATGTGAAACTAATCCTTTCCACATACTTGTTAATCCACACCATCATTAAACATCATTCCTTTTCCCAGCCCATGGTTCTTTCAATAGCTTTTTGCCAGCCACGATATTTTTCATCCCTCCAGTTGTCGTCTTTTCCAGGTAAAAAGGATCTGTCGAGTTGCCAGTTTTTCTGAATTTCTTCCAGAGAAAGATAATTCACAGATAAACCTGCTAGATAGGCAGCTCCGAGAGCTGTTGTTTCCACCACTTTGGGTCTTTCCACTTCTGTATCCAGAATATCTGCCTGAAATTGCATTAAAAGGTCATTGGCACTGGCCCCACCATCGACTTTCAACTTCTTCAAATTTATTCCCGCATCTTTTTCCATGGCATCTAAAACATCTCTTGTCTGGTAGGCTAATGATTGCAAGGTGGCTCTTATAAGGTGCGCCTTGGTGGTACCCCTTGTGAGTCCGAAAATGGCTCCGCGCGCATACATATCCCAATATGGTGCTCCCAACCCGGCAAATGCAGGAACGACGTAAACGCCATCCGTATGTTCCACTTTTAAGGCATAATATTCAGAATCGGGAGATTCATCTATCAAATGAAGACCATCACGCAACCACTGAATGGCTGCTCCGGCAATAAAGACACTGCCCTCAAGGGCATAATAAACCTTATCTTCCAATCCCCAGGCAATGGTGGTCAGCAATCCTGCTTTGGAGGTTACCGCCTTTTCTCCTGTATTCATCAACATAAAACAACCGGTTCCATAGGTATTCTTGGCCATGCCCGGTTTGTGACAAGCCTGACCAAAAAGAGCGGCCTGCTGATCTCCTGCAACTCCTCCAATGGCAATGCTTTCTCCAAACAACCCTTTTTGGCAATGACCGAAAATAAAACTTGACGGTCTAACCTCTGGAAGGATAGAAAAAGGAATATCAAGGATCTCCAATAACTGTTCGTCCCATTTTAACTCCCGAATATTGAACAACAGGGTCCTTGATGCATTGGAATAATCAGTGGCGTGCACTTCCCCAGCGGTCAATTTCCAGATTAACCAGGTATCAATTGTGCCAAATAAAAGATCTCCGTTTTCAGCGGATGCACGGGCCCCCTCCACATTGTCCAGAATCCATTTCACCTTTGTTCCGGAAAAATAGGCGTCCAGGACCAATCCTGTAGATCGCCTGAAAGTTTCCGTATGCCCTCTCGATTCAAGTTCCTCACAAATGGAAGCCGTTCTTCTGTCCTGCCAGACTATAGCTTTATATACCGGTTCTCCCGTGTGTTTATTCCATACAAGGGTCGTCTCTCGTTGATTGGTAATTCCAATGGATGCAATCTGTCCAGGAGAGATGGCTGTTTTTTTCAGTACATCCCGGGCTACTTTCAACTGGGTATCCCATATTTCCATAGGATCATGTTCCACCCATGCAGATTGAGGAAAATATTGAGTAAACTCCTTTTGGGAACTCCCGATTACATTACCTTTCCTGTCAAAAATAATAGCTCTTGAACTTGTAGTGCCCTGATCAAGGGCGAGAATATATTTTTCCATAACTTAATTCAACCTTAAATTCATTTGGTTGTTGTAACGAATTGTATTAGAATTATGCCTTAATAAAACTAACCATCTACATGCAAACGGTAAACTTCATGCAAACGGTAAAGATTCCTTTTCCTCAAGTTCCTCAACTCAGCTCAAAAGATATTGCCTACGCAACCGGCAATCCGGCACTTAGGCCTTTCTTTAAATATGAGGTTAAAATAGAAAGTTTTGAGGATATTATTAAAGATAAGCAACAACAAAAAACCGATCGGAAAGTGCTTGTGGATGCACTTTTGGAGCAATACGCTTCCATTGGCTTACACCCAAAAGTGGAGGATAATATTAAAGCCCTGAGTCTTGAAAACACGTTTACCGTCACAACTGCACATCAACCAGCACTTTTTACAGGTCCTTTATACTACACCTACAAAATAATTTCAACGATTCGTTTAGCCGAGGATCTAAACCGGTTTTACCCTGAATATAATTTTGTCCCTGTTTTCGTATCAGGAGCGGAAGATCATGATTTTGAAGAGATCAGTTACGCCAATGTCTTTAATAAAAAGATCGTTTGGGAGAATGATGAATCCGGATCGGTGGGAATGATGAAAACAAACTCGCTAAAAGATCCTTTGGATATGCTTGGTCAAATCCTGGGAGATAGCGACAACGCTCAACAAATCCTACAGACATTCATTTCCGCATGTGCTGAAAATGAAACCTATGGGCATGCAACTGTCCAGGTTATCAACAACCTTTTTGAACATTATGGTCTGGTTGTTCTTGATATGAACAAGGCTTCCCTGAAAAAACTTTTCATCCCTATTGCCGAACAGGAATTAATGCATCAGGTGTCACAACCCATAATCGAAAAAGCCCAAAAATCTCTTGAGGCTGCTGGGTTTGGAGGACAGGCCCATGCAAGGGAGATTAATCTTTTTTACCTGAGAGAACAGATCCGGAACCGGATCGTTCTTGAAGATGGCGTGTTCAAAGTTATAGATACCGAATATGTATTTTCTGAAAAGGAAATGCTGGAAGAATTACATGCACACCCCGAACGATTTAGTCCGAATGTGGTTCTTAGACCATTGTATCAGGAGTTGGTATTACCTAACCTGGCGTATATAGGGGGGGGTGGAGAAATCGCATACTGGTTAGAGCGAAAAGAACAATTCGAACATTTTGATATCAACTTCCCAATGCTGATCCGCAGAAATTCTGTAATGTGGATCGATCGCACTACCCGGAAAAAAATTGACAAACTTGGCCTGGATGCCCAGAGTATTTTCGGGGATACTGACCAACTGATCAGAAACTATGTGGAAGAAAATGCTGATGCTCAACTGACACTAGAAGAGGAAAAAAGGCATCACGAAAAGGTTTTTGAAAACATTCTCAAAAAAGCAGAACAAGTAGACCCTTCTCTAAAAAAAGCCATCCTGGCAGAACAAACCCGCCAGCAAAAAAACCTTGATCAATTAGAGAACAGGTTACACCGGGCAGAAAAGCAAAAGCACGATACAGCCATTAATCAAATCCGAAGTATAAAAGGCAAGTTATTCCCCAACAACGGACTTCAGGAAAGAACGGACAATTTCCTGCCGTTTTACCTTAAATATGGCCCGGAGTATTTCGATATATTAAAAGAGGAACTCGATCCTTTGGCTGAAGGCTTCATCGTATTTGTCGAAGATTAAAATCAGGTTTATTATTCGCTGATTTTTGCAGGTTGATTTGAGTTTTTTTGACAAAGTATCTTACTTTTACCCATCTAAAAAACTTAATCATGCGAAATACAACAGCATCCTTTATTCTTCTGGCATTGATGAGTGTACTCGTTTTATTTGCCTGTAAAACCACAACATCCACCACACAACCGGAAGTAAAGGCTCCGGTCGAAATTGATACGTTAGGTACTATCTCCATCAGTTATGATTCCCCATGGCTAGATATCACCATTGCCGATAAAAAGATGACCAAGGTAAAAACCACCCACTATTTCGCTGAGACTAATTTTTCTTCTGTTCCGGATTCCATGAGTACGGAAACCTTAATGGATGGCGTTGTTTTGAGTGATAGTATTATGAATGAATTAAATACTCTTTTGGACGAGCAAAATTTCTGGGAGCTTGAAGAACAATATGGTGCTCCTGAGCAGCAAAGGTATTATCCATATGTAATTTCAGCGGAAATGATGGGCAAATCAAAAACAGTTACCTACCGCAGCAATCCATCTTATGACCTGGCTCCCCAGGCATTTACTCAAGTTGAAGCTTTTATTAAAACCCTTAATACTGATCAGGGAGAAGATTAGGTACCTTTTACCTCCTTTTGTCGGAGAGTTTCGCGCAGATCCCGCAGATAAACGCAGATACATATTGATATTCTCTGCGAAAATCAGCGAAATCTGCGTGAAATAAAACATTACCTACCGATAAAACAGCCCAAAATACAAAAGGGCTCCCCAAAGATTGGGAAGCCCGTGGCTTATATTGTTTTATGAAACTCCTTTACTCTTCTTCGAGGAATGCAAGTGGACTGCGATCTGGCAGGAAACCATAAATTTTGGTGTCCGTATGATAAGCATGCCATGCGTACCAGTAAGCAACAACAACCGGTAACAACTTTCCTTCCTCATCAGTGGTAACAAAACCACCGGTTTCTTCATTGAAGTGAATTCTTACTTTCATACCGTTGAAGAAATCTTCCACGGTTCCATTGCTGTTTTTCAACATTGAGAATGGATAAGCTTTATATTTTCCATCAACTTCTAATCCAATCACCCTGCTTTTAAGTGGCAATCTTTTGTTGTTGAAACTTGTAGGAAAAGGCAACTCAATGGTATTATCATATTCCTGATATGCCGTTTTACTATAGTCAATTTCATCGCTATTGGCAGTAGACAAAACAATTGTTTCAGGATGCATCAGCGTCCATTCCTTCCAGCTTGTGTAAACCACAGGAACTTTTTCGAGGAAGTCTCCTCCCCTTTCACCGCTAACAGCTTGTCCTGTAAGTTGCCCCCACAGTGAGCGGGTGGCATTGTCGTAAAATAAAGTATTGTTATTAAATACCATGGCAGAAACGCCAGAACCTGTTCCTTTATAGGCCTGGGCACTATGTGTCAATGCGTAAAAAGTCACCAATACGTTTTCTCCTTCACAGTTATCATTGACTACTTCATGCCAGGAAATCACACGTAATGGGTAAGCTTTTGCAACCCCGTTGTAAAAAACTCCAAGAACCATGTCCTTCTCACCAAGCCAGCTATCCGCATGTCCGGAGGACT
>QQUB01000346.1 GCA_008501835.1 Bacteroidota bacterium | reverse complement strand
ACGCAGATCCGTTGTCTATTTATCGGTTAAGTGGGTGTTCAGGACAAGAGGGGCTGTTGTGTGATGCGGTAAGAAAAGAACCATTCTGTGTTTTGCTCTTCGATGAGGTAGAAAAAGCTCATCAGGGTTTTTTCGATCTCCTTTTGCAAATACTAGGGGAGGGAAGGATGACCGACGGGACCGGGAAATTGGTGAATTTTTGTAGCACCATTATTCTGATGACCAGTAATATTGGAGTTGATGTTCTTCAAAGATCCAGTGTAAACCTGGTAGGAAACAGCAAATCAGAAAAAATTGAACAATTACAGGACCAGCTGGACAGGGAGGTGCAAAAATTTTTCAGAGCTGAGTTGTACAACAGGATAGACAAGGTGGTTATTTTTAAACCACTTGATGAATTGGGAATTCGGCGGGTCGTTGACAGGGAAATGGCCAAATTATATGACCGGGAAGGCATTAAATACCGGAAGATGCAATTGACAATTGACGATGAGGTTTATACATACATGAGCCAGGTTGGATATGATGAAAATTATGGTGCAAGGTATTTACAAAGATCCATGCGTGAAGAGTTGATCATTCCTTTATCCAGAACACTAAATCTTTATGAATCCGATGAGCAACTTATTGTAAAGGTTGGAATGAATACCGATGGTATTTCAATTGTTGCACAGGAAGATCCCCTGGGTTTTGAACTGTTACTGGAAGAATTAGAAGTAGCAAATTATGCCAACCATGCCTCAAACCTAAGGAGATCCATTAATAATCTCAGAGAAAGTCACTTGTATAATTGGTTACAAAGTGAGTTGGAAATGATAGAATCAAAGGATTCCGGTACTGATGCTTCCGGTTCTCCCTGGAAGGATGCTTCCAAGTCACGTAAGTATCACGATTATTATCAATGCAAGGAGAAGCATGAATCTTTGACAGATACTATAATTTCCTATGAAGAAGATCTTTCTTTGGCCTACCTGGGATTCAAAAGTTACCAACCTAAAATTAACGAAAAAATTGAGCAATGGACTTTTGATTTTTTCGACTATAAATTAAAACTAATAAGCACCCTTCGTCCGCAGTTTAATAAAGTTTATTTTGCGATTTACGGAGGGGAGCCTTCCGAAATCACGCGGTTTTACGCAGAGTTTTTTAAGTCTTTGGATTTCAGTCTTGAAGCACATACAGTTTGGTTCAGAGAAAAATTTTATACGGAAGACATTCTTCATGAAGTTGAAGGGGAAAATGGAGAGGTTTACAACCGTCGTGGTCCAAGGGAGGCTTACATCAAAATGCCTGTAAATAACTGGAAGAAAGATTTTAGGCCCGAACACAAAAATGATTTGTTATATGGGGTGGAATTTGTCGTTACAGGGCCTTGTGTTTTGCTGGCTCTGAGCAATGAAACAGGCATGCAATCATGGACTTTTGGGGACCACGATGAGCGGTTGTATTTGATAAATGTGGAGAAATCCCAGCAGGAAACGCCAAAACTTATTCACAGATCCGAGACTTATAAAAGGCAAAAATCCATGAGGCGCGTTTTGATGAATAAAGAAATGGAACCTTACATACAAGGCAAATCCGGTAAGTCTAAAGAGCCCTTAGGAAAATGGCTGGAGGAAAAAGTAATGGACAACTTTATCGTAGAGGTTGAAAAGGCCATTGAATAGGTGCGTTTTCAAATCCTTTAATTGCTTACAAATAACTTTTTTTGAATTTTTCCGCAAGTGTTTTACCATTTTATATTTCCCTGTTTTTCAAGGACTTTGGTTTTTGACCATAGGATACGTTGTATTTTTATGTTATTTGTAAAGTGCTGAAAAATAGCGTTTTAAGCAAAAAAATTACATTTTTTCCGAATAATATTTTGTGCCAGTTTTTCTATTCATTTCTTGTGAGTACGGCATTTTGTTTATACTTTTACAATCCCGAAAGCAAATGATGAACGTAAATATTAGTATCAGTAAGTTAGATGAGCTCCACCAGGTTACCCCGGTGGAGTTTTTTATTTGGGCGATTGTTTTTTATCATCATTTTTGTTCTGTTTTTTATGTAATTTAGGCCAATAGCTCATCCTTGCATAAAAAATATCACGATGAAAAAAATACTTTTCTTATGTGTGTTGTTCTTTTCCGGAACAATACTTTTCTCCCAGAACCATGAGGTTTCCTTTAACTCAAAAATCGAAACCGTTACCGTTTTCCCCAATAGTGCTCAAATAAAAAGGACCGCAAAGGGCTCCGTTCCAGCAGGAACAGATTATCTGGTTTTTACCGGAATTTCTCCCTCCATAAATGCTGCCAGTATTCAATTCAGAGCCAAAGGAGATTTTATCATACTTTCGGTAAGTCACAGACTTAATTACATTAAACCTAAGGAAGAACCTGAAGGGCTTCAAAATCTTATTGATGAAAGGGATAACCTGAAATCTTCCGTAGACATTGAGAAGGCTAAACTAAGTGCTCTTACGGAAGAAGAAACAATGGTTTTGGCAAACAAACAAATAAAGGGACAAAATGCGACACTCAGCGCTGAAGAATTGGCTAAAATGGCTCAGTTTTTTAGAAATCATTTACGGGAAATAAAAATCGAAAAGCTGTCTGTCAATAAAGAAATTGCCAGGTTAAATAAAACATTGACTCAGGTCAACAAACAGATCAACGAACTCAATGCTTCTAATACCTCCAAGGCTACAAGTGAGATCATTGTGGCTATCCAGGCCAATAAGAAAACTCAGGGGGAATTCGATATTCAATATCTTGTTCACCAGGCCGGGTGGCAACCGGTTTATGACCTGAGGGTCAAAGACACCAATAATCCTGTGAAAATGACTTATAAAGCTATGGTTAACCAAAGTTCGGGTGAGGATTGGTCAGGTATTCAATTAAACCTGGCTACCGGGAATCCATCGGCAAGTGGCACTAAACCCACTTTGGATATCTGGTGGTTGGCTCAACAAGTGGTTTACTCTGGATACAGAAATCGTTCTGCAATGAAAAAAGAGGCTGCAGCACCTGCTCCAGATGCTTATGAGTACGATGAGGAAATTGCAGATGCAGAATATGTTGGTGTAGAACAAACGGAGCGAACGACATTTACTGAATTTTCAATCAAACTTCCTCAAACCATCCCTTCAGATGGAAAGCCCTACACTGTCAATATCGCGGATCATGAATTACCGGCATCCTATATTTATTATGCCGTGCCTAAAAAGGACAAAAATGCCTTCCTCACCGCAAAGATTACGGGTTGGGAAGATTATGATTTGCTTAGCGGAGAAGCTAGTCTTTTCTTTGAAGGTACCTACCTTGGGAAATCATGGATCGATGTGGAAAGTTCAGCTGATACCCTGGATCTTTCCCTTGGCCGTGACGCTGCCATAGTGATTAAACGGGAAAAAGACAGACAATTTAAAGACAAGCAATTCATTGGCAGGAAAGTGACCAGAACTATTGGCTGGAATATCGAAATCAGAAATACCAAAAGCCAGGCCATTGACATTGTTATCGAAGACCAATACCCTGTTTCCACTACTGACCAGATCGAGGTTGTTTTGGAAAATTCAAAGGGTGCAAAAGTTGAAACGAATACAGGAAAGCTTACCTGGGAATTGAATCTTAAACCCGGGAAAACAGAAAAGCTAGGATTTAAATACTCGGTGAAATATCCGAAGGACATGTATTTAGTGTTGGAATAAAGAGCGGAACAAGCAAATTAGAGCAGGGGATCAGGTTGGGAACTTTTTTGGAGTTTTGTTTATTTATAGTTTCAAAATCCAAATTTTGTAAGCAACCTGATCCCCTTTATTATTATGACACGCATAAACCTTGAAAAACAAAACCCAAATGACTGGAGTGGCATCCAGGTATCCTTCCAATTAGGACAATTCCGTACTTTTTTTAGACGACAAATTCTTGCAGTATCATACAGTGGTGAATACGGTGTAGGGTGTGAAGGCAATGGAGATGCCCGCTATATGTACGCAATGGGGAAAATGGGGATTGAATTATTCACCCCTGATGCTGTAATCATTGATTTTCAAAACCTTGAATACCTTTGGGGAGACATGCTTGGAATGGTTTTTGGCCTTGGGGGATTGAATTATCATCCTTTCAATATTCCCAGAGCTATGGTTGTAGGAGAAAAATGTAAAAAAGCTATTGGCACGCTGTTATTTGGTTTGGAAAGCAATGAACCGGCCTCCAATGAAGATTGGATATTTGAATCGATGGAGGAAGCGATTAATTATGTAGCAGGATTAGTGGAGGACGAAGACAAGAAAAGAAAACCCAAGCCTAAGAGAACAATAGATTTCTGAACCTTTGGAAAAAGGTTTGCTGTCGGAAAAGAAATTATTAAATCAGTATGTTGATCCTGGGAGAAATAAGAGACTTTGAATAACAACTTATCTAAAAATCTTTAATCCTTATCAAAATTGCCCCCGAAAACATATCTTTGCGGCAACAATACAAACCCTTGCTGAACACCTGGAAATTGCCAAACAATAAAAGGATTGTATTGTTAAGCAATTATATGTTTAATTAAAATCCAATTACATCAATATGCATTACGACATTATAGTTATCGGAAGTGGTCCGGGAGGTTATGTAGCCGCCATCAGAGCATCACAGTTAGGTAAAAAAGTTGCCGTTGTAGAAAGAGAATCTTTAGGTGGAATTTGTCTGAATTGGGGGTGTATCCCAACCAAGGCTCTTCTGAAAAGTGCTCAGGTTTTCGACTATATCAACCATGCTGAGGATTATGGTATTTCTGTTAAAGAGGCTAAGGCAGACTTTGACGGAATGATCAAGCGCAGCCGTGGAGTAGCAGAAGGAATGAGCAAAGGTATTCAGTTCCTGTTCAAAAAGAATAAAATCACCGTTATCAACGGAAACGGCGTTTTGGCCAGAGGCAAAAAAGTTGAAGTTACCGATGCAGATGGCAAAAAGACCACTTACTCAGCTGATGCAATTATTGTAGCTACCGGAGGAAGAGCCAAGGAACTACCAAGTCTTCCGATCGATGAAAAGAAAATAATTGGCTACCGTCAGGCAATGACCCTCCCAAAGCAACCTAAAAAAATGGTTATCGTCGGAGCCGGTGCTATCGGTGTTGAGTTTGCATATTTTTACCACTCCATTGGTACGGAAGTTACTGTGGTCGAATTCCTGAAGCAAGGATTGGTGCCACGTGAGGATGCTGATGTTTCCAGAGAACTCAACCGTATCTACAAGCGCAAAGGGATCAAAGTCATGGCCAACTCATCTGTGGAATCAGTTGACACGAAAGGTCGTGGATGTACAGTGAAAGTTAAGGATATGAAATCCGGCGAGATGCAAGAGATCAAATGTGATATTGTACTTTCCGCAGCAGGAGTTACACCAAATACGGAAAATATTGGTCTGGAAACACTGGGTGTGAAAACTGATCGTGGTTTCATTACGGTGGATGATTATTATCAAACTAATGTACCGGGTATCTACGCTATTGGTGATGTATTGCCTACACAGGCACTCGCTCACGTTGCCAGCGCTGAAGGAATTACCTGTGTTGAGAAAATTGCCGGCCATAATCCGGAGCCGATTGACTACAATAATATTCCAGGATGTACTTATTGTGCCCCTGAGGTAGCTTCAGTTGGTTATACAGAAGCTGCTGCCAAGGAAGCTGGCTACGATATCAAAGTAGGTAAATTCCCATTCTCAGCATCCGGAAAGGCTAGTGCTGCAGGTGCAAAAGAAGGATTTGTAAAAGTTATTTTTGATGCGAAATACGGCGAATTCCTTGGAGCACACATGATTGGCGCTAATGTTACAGAAATGATCGCTGAAGTGGTTGCTGCCAGAAAACTGGAAACCACCGGACATGAAATAATTAAAGCGGTACACCCTCACCCAACTATGAGTGAAGCGGTAATGGAAGCTGCTGCAGCAGCTTATGATGAAGTAATTCATTTGTAAAGGAATACTGCAACAGGGGAATAATGTAAAAGGAGAGGAGCCTTCTTTCCTTTAAATATTGTTCCCCTTTTTTTTTTACAACTTTCCTCTTTTTACTTTCTTCTTTACGCGCTCATTTCTTTGAGCAAATTCCATTTTTTCTTTCTTTTCAGGTAATAGTAAGAGTGGATGCACATCTGTGCACCTGTAAACAAGCTAGTATTTAAAGGTATTTAGATTTTGGCCTTCGACCTTTCTTAAGGTGAAGGCCATTTTTTTGTTGAAGCAGATCTCGTGCATAGAATTTTAAGGGTTCAAATTTACCCCTCAAGGATCATTGAAAATGTAAATGAACTTTCTGCTCCAGGTATTAGTTCGATTAACCCAACTCCGTTATTATAAACATCAGGAGGGCAGGTCATCGGCTCAATAGCAATACTATTGCGGTGAGGTGGTGTGTAGACCTGTAGATAAGGAAAATCTCCCCCACAGTCCATAATTAATTTCTTTCCTTCTTCTGTGGCTAATTCAACGATTGGGCTTTGGAGGGTAAAACAACCAGCATACTCATCCTCACCAATGATTCCGGAAATTGGACT
>QQUB01000492.1 GCA_008501835.1 Bacteroidota bacterium | reverse complement strand
ATTTCTGATTACATCACCTTAATACGATGGTGCCTGGACAATCCCTTAATGATCTTACCTCGGGGCTTTTTAAAGCACTAGGTAAAGAGTTGATGGATTTTGATCCGGATATTGTACTGGTTCAGGGAGACACCAACTCAGCTTTTGCCGGAGCACTTGCAGGCTTTTATCATGGTTGTAAAATCGTGCATGTGGAAGCCGGTCTGAGAACTTATGACAACAGGAGTCCCTTCCCGGAAGAGATGAATCGAAAGCTGATTGGCCAAATTGCAGACTGGCATTTTGCCCCCACGCACAGAGCTAGAACCAATCTTTTGGAAGAAGGAATCTTCCGCGATAAAATAATAACCACCGGAAACACCATTATCGATGCGCTAAACTATGGTTTGGAAAAAATTACAACGGAACAATGTGAGGAAGTTGAAAAGGTGCAAAAGATTCTTGCTGAACCCAAACAGCCATTTTTATTGGCCACTATTCACCGCAGAGAAAACCAAGGGGAGCCGATAATAAAAATATGTTCTGCGTTGAGAGAAATTGCAAAAAGATCAGGTTTACAAATCATTGTTCCTGTTCATCCAAACAAAACATTCGCAGCAATTATAGAAGCAGAGTTATCCGGAATTCCAGGGATCAAGTTAATCGATCCTGTTCCCTACCCTGGTTTTTTATGGCTGATGCAAAACTGCTCATTGATATTAACGGATAGCGGTGGCATTCAGGAAGAGGCTTCAGGCATTGGAAAACATGTAATACTACTGAGGGAAAATACGGAAAGAGCGGAGGCTGTTACCGGAGGATTTGTCTATAAGGCAGGATCCAATGTGGATTTGATCGTAAAACTCAGTCTGGAGCTTCTGGAGAAGAAAAGTGATCCTGTTCAGAAAGCCGTTTTTGGCAAGGGAGATGCGTCGAAAAAAATATTGGAATTCTTCAAAGACCTACAGATGGACTGATTTTTTCTTATGGCTGCCTTTGAACTGGATATAATGCTCAAGGGCTTGCAGGTAATGACCAATAATAATTTCTTCATCAAATTCACGAAGAACTTTCTTTCGGCCCTCAGCTCCCATTTTGAACCGGCTTACAGGGCTCAATTCCTGGAACATTTTAATTTTATTAATAAGGTCCTTTTCGTCACGAACCTGAATCAGGAAACCATTAACCCCATCATCCACAACCTCTCTGCAACCTACAAAATCTGTGGTTATAATGGGTACTGCCATACTTGCTGCCTCCAGTAAGATTCTCGGAACTCCCTCCCCGAAATAGGAAGGCAGGACAAGGCAATCCGTCTCATTAAGGTATGGCCTTACATCCTCTGTTTCACCAAGATACTTTACCACGCCTTCTTTATGCCATTGCTGCACCAGATTAAAGGAAACCGCATCAGGATGTTCAGGGACGATAAAACCCAGCATGGAAAATTCTACGTTGATCCCTGCATTTTTGAAATGAAGTGCAGCCTGATAGAATTCTTTTACCCCTTTGCTCCAAACAATCCGTCCTGCATATAAGAATTTTACGGGCCGGTCGCCTGAAAATTCATTTTCAAATTCAGGTCGATAATCCAGTATGTTTACTCCTTCACTGGGAAGTAGAAAAGCTTTTGATTTCTTCACCACGCGTTTTTTCAGAAACATCTCCATATCATCGTTATTCAAAAACCAGACCTGCTTACTTAACACTGCTGCAATTCGATACAGAAAAAATAAAACGTATTTTGAAATCCTGGTTTTTCTGTCCCGGATGACTCCAAGGCCTGTGGTTATAGCTATGGAAGGGATTTTGTTGAAAGCTGCGGCAATAGAACCGTAAATATTAGGTTTAGCGGTATAATGAAAAACAAAATCGAATTGGTTCTGACGATAGATCTTGGAAAGGGATCTGATGAGGTTTAGCTCCTTAAATGGGTTTATACTGTATATAGACAAAGGCAGGTGAGTAAAAGTGAACCCTTCAGCGATAAGTTTAGAACTGAAATGATCTTTAGGCGCAATTACATGCACTTCAAACCCCAGATCCTTCAGTCTTCTTAACAACCCCAACCTGAAATTGTATGTATACCAGGATGAGTTGGTAACAACAGCGATTTTGGCGGGTAGTTTTTTCCTTTTTCGGTTTTTAGAACGTAACAGCTCCAAAAGGTTTCGGAGAAGTTTTCTCAAGACAAATATGTTTATTAATTAGGACTATAAATGATTTAAAAACAATTATAACAAAAAATTCGCAAAATATTTAGCCACAACTTAAAAATGGCCTGCTCTTAGGATTGTGTAAAACCTCGTTTTTACAAAAATTGTTCCCCAAAGAGTTTTTTGATTTCCTGTGTTTCCTCCTTTATTTCCTGTTCTTTCGATTTAGGGTAGATTACCAGTACGTCTCCTTCATCAATCACCAGGTAGTCATGTAACCCCCGAATGAGAGCCATTTTCCCTTCAGGAAGTCGTATCAGGCTGTCCTTTGTATCCACTAGTCGAACCATCTGTGTGTTGGCAACATTATCTTGCTCCGCCGATAATAACTCAGCATGAAGTGATGCCCAGGTACCAAGGTCGGACCATCCAATATCCGCAGGAAGTGTAAAAATATTTTCAGCCTTTTCCATGATGGCAAAATCTACGGAAATCTTAGAAGTTTGAGGATAATATTCATCAATGAACTCCTGTTCCTTTTCTGTATTATAATAGGAATTACCCTTCTCCAATACGGAGTAAATTTCCTGAGCATGCTGCTCAAAGGCTTTAAGGATAGTCTTCGATTTCCATATAAAGATGCCAGCATTCCAAAGAAAGTCTCCTGACTCAAGGTATGTTTTTGCGGTTGCTATATCCGGCTTTTCTTTGAAGCTCTTTACTTTGAAAATCCCCTTTTCTCCATTCTCTTCGAAGTTGATATATCCATAGCCTGTATCAGGCCTTGTAGGTTGAATGCCCAAAGTAAGTAGGGCATCGTTTTTCTCAGAAAAATTCAGCGCTGATTCCAGTTTCTCAATAAAATCATCTTCTTTGAGGATAACATGATCAGATGGAGCGATGACAAAATTGGCATCGGGATTCAGGTTGTTCAACTTAAAAGCTGTATACGCAACGCTGGGAGCTGTATTATTTCTGGAGGGTTCACAAAGCACCTGGTTATCTGATAATTCAGGGATTTGTTCCAGCACCTGTTCTCTGTATTTTTTATGGGTTACAACAAAAATATGGTCAGCTGGGCATAATTCCAGAAATCGTTCAAAAGTCAATCGGATCAGTGATTTCCCAACGCCCAAAATGTCAAGAAATTGTTTGGGTTTTGCTTCACGGCTTCCTGGCCAAAATCTCGAACCGACTCCACCGGCCATGATCGCCACATAAGTGTTTCTCTTGTTCATATTTACAGTGTTCTTATTTGAATAACATCTTATTTTGAAATGGATAATCCTTGTATTTTTTCCACCGGGAAGATTGTCCCAACTGGTATATCTGGTTGGCATGTCCCATATTATGACAATCCGTTCCAAAAAAGGTCACCATTTCATTTTTCAGTAATTTCTCTGCAGTTTTCATGGCCAATGAACCATAACGCCCCGTTAACGATAAAGCATTAATCTGAAGAGCACAACCAAGGTCCACTAAGCGTTGATATTTCCTGAAGTTATTGGCATAAAAGGAGTATCGTTCCGGATGGGCTAAAACAGGCTGATACCCTGCTAACCCCATTTGAAAAATATAATCTTCAAAATTCGGAGGAGCTCCAAAAAATGAAATCTCAATCAACACGTAATTCGTCTTTCCCAGAGTGAGCAAATCCCTATTTTCCAGTAATTCTGCAAAATGCTCATCAACAAAGTATTCAGATGCCGCTTCTACCTCCATATCGACCTCAAGCTCCTGCAACCGGCTCTTGAGTAATTTCAATCCTTCAAGAATACCTTCAGAGGTATTTGGGTAATATTCCTTATATGTGTGGGGAGTAGTGATTATTCTGGTAAAACCAAGTTCTCTAAGTTTAGAAATCATATTCACGGAATCCTCCAGGTCCTGGGCACCATCATCAATGCCAGGTATGAGGTGAGAATGCATGTCAACCCCAATCATGGAGAAGGGAGATTCAATCGTTTTTTTATTTTTTAAAAAGGAAAACATCGCTGATCAAAACATTCTTATATGAATTCAATAAATGTATGTACAAATTTAACAGACAACGGAAATTTATGGTTCATAAATCTGGTTTAAAAGCATTTTAGCAGATAAAATCTGTTTAATAGGTTACCCTTCCAGATTCAACGCCTCCGGTTTCCCGGGGATATCCTGAAAAACCCGGTACATCAGTTCACTTTCCGGAAAAATGACTACCCATACAGTCAGGAACAGGATCTTGAGGTCAGTAAGGAAAGACTTATTATCTAGATACCAAAGCTCAAGTGCTCCTTTATAAGGGGCGATATGTTTGGTGTAAAATTCTCTTGGAGGTAAATCCGCTGCAGAAATGATGCGCTCCTCATCCCTGAAAACAATTGAACCAATTCCGGTGATTCCCGGTTTTGACAAATAAACCTTATTGCGAATGCGTTCCGGGTATGCGTTAAAAGCTTTGTCGTCTAAAGGCCTTGGACCTACAAAACTCATATCCCCTTTCAAAACATTGATGATCTGAGGTAATTCATTGATCTTACTTTTTCGTAGGTATTTGCCCACTGGAGTAACCCTGGGATCATCTCTGAGCGTGATGGTTCCTGTCCCCATTTTAGCACTATCTTTTAGCATCGTGGCAAACTTCCAGATATTAAAATAATCGTTATGCTCCCCTATTCTTTTCTGGAAATAAAAAACCTCTCCCTCGGCAGTAAACTTTAACAAAAGAATCACCGGGATAAGCAATGGTGATAATATGAGTAACAATGCACCAGAAAACACAATGTCGCAAAGTCTTTTAAAGTAGGAATACATTCTTCGAATTACATTTTTTGATCAAGACTTTTACCTGTCTCCAGGTGATCAAAGGAAGGCAGGTACCTTTTGATGGTACTAATCAACTCTTTTTTAGACAGTGATTTTTTTAAAAATAAAGATTGGAGTTCCTTAAACAATAACTCCTGATCAGCGTCTGAAATTGAAGCCTTTCCATTTAAGACACCCAACTTCTCAAACTTATCCAAATCCGGTTTTTCATCCTCCGTAAAAAATTCCTCAAAGAGTTTTTCACCGGATGTATCGGTTTTGAAGAAATATACCGGATATTTTGTGATTTTTTTGTCGATTAATACCGCTTTGTTTCTAGCTTCCTCTTCTGTTTTACAATATTCAGCTTCATAGCCCAATTCCCTTAACAGATCCACCGCAATTTCTGAAAAAGGTTTCATCTCATTTTCAGATATTTTTGGAAAAAAAATATTTCCGGGCTCGGAACAGATACAGGCTAACAAACATAACTGACCGGACTCTTCAGGTGAAACAAAATACCTCTGAATGTCAAGGGGGGATGAAAGTGGTTGTCTTTTTTTCAATCTATTTAAAAATCCATCAGGAAGGCTGCCATTGGAAAAGGCCACATTGGCAAATCTTGCCGTACTGACATTAATCCTGTCTGAATAGGATAAAATCACTTCTTCCATGATCTTTTTACTGGCCCCCATTACGTTAACCGGGTTCGCAGCCTTATCTGTTGAAACACAGAAGAATCTTTGGGGAGGTTTTTTCACCAGAAGTTTCAAAAGGTTTTTGGTGTTGAAAACATTATTCTCGATCATCGCCTGAATAGAATAGGGATCTTTTTCACTCCTCACATGCTTGTGAGCAGCGAAGTTGGCAACGATATCAAATGGTTCCTCTTCCAGGAAAAGTTTTTCAAATACTTTATGCCCCATATCCATCGGATAGGTTCTATACTCGGTGGGAACTGTCAGGTTATTGTGACTCCGCAAGTCTCTGGTCAACTCGGTTAAAGCATTTTCATTAATGTCGACAACATAGAGACGCTTCGGTGAAAATTGGATCAATGCTTTTATAAATGAACTGCCAATGGTTCCCGCTCCACCAATGATCAAAGCAGAAGAACCATTGATTCTTTGCTTTAAAACCTCCTCATTATTCCTCATGTCTTTGGAAAAAAGACTTTCCTTTCTTCCGGTAACATACTTTGCTATAAAGTCATCAATATCGAGAAAAATCATGTTTTAGTTTCTTTAAAATCAGACCTGATATATTCTAAAGCATCCTGGGGATCCCAAGCTAATTCTTGTTTCGCCTTTTTGGAACTGAAAGTTAGGGTTGCCGTCATTTTCGAAACGCTGTTACTTGTCAGGGGTAACCCAAAATTCAGCCTCAGGAACAAATCTCCCACTTTTCCCAGTAATCTGACTACCCTTATCGGCAATCTGAACGGAATTCTTTTTCCAAGAGATTTCGAAACTGCCTCTTCAATTTCGACAAACCGGGGGCTATTTCCATCCGTCAGGTTATATTCCCCGTGATTATTTTGCAATTCAGGTATCAACCTTGCAACATCAATATCACAAACTACACTTTTTCTGGAAGTATTCCCGGTTATAGAAAAATAT
>QQUB01000742.1 GCA_008501835.1 Bacteroidota bacterium | reverse complement strand
TTGTTTGATCGTTCGTCTTGTTTCCAATGATGTCAAATTTTTCATAAGATGGACACACTTTTGTACCCATCAAGTTACTACGACTTTTTTGCACTTGCACCTACTACGACTTAATTGCACTTAGCACAACTTAAAAAGTAAAAAAATGAACACGCACCCCTGGCATGATGTAGGCATTGGTGAAAACTATCCTGAAAAAATTATGGGCATCATTGAGATACCCAAGAACAGCAGGGCCAAGTATGAACTCGATAAAGCCTCCGGGATGCTCATCCTTGACCGGGTGCTTTATTCTTCAATTAATTACCCGGCCAATTATGGGTTCATCCCACAAACATTCTGTGATGATGGGGACCCTTTAGATATCCTGGTGCTTTCACAAATAGATATCGTTCCGATGTGCCTGGTTGAGGCCAAGGTGATCGGTGTGATGCGAATGCTGGACGGCAATGAAATGGATGACAAGATTATCTCCGTTACCGCCAATGATATGAGTGTAAATCACATAAATGATATCTCAGAATTACCGCCTCACCTCACGAAGGAACTACAAAGTTTTTTTGAGGATTATAAAAAGCTGGAACACAAAACCGTGGTGGTGGAAGATTTCCAGGGCAGAGAAGTCGCCATGCAGATTGTCGAGCAAAGTATTGTTGATTATAGGGAAAAGTTTGGGGAAAAGAAATCTTGATAAGTGACTGTAAAGCAAAATATTTTTTTCTGAAAACAATCCTCTGAAACGCCAAACTGTTCCTGATTGCAATCTTATATTTAATTAAATACCCTGAATATGGCTAGTTCCATCTCCGTTCCAAATGCCGGTCTGGTTTTACTGAACAATTTCTTTCAGATGTTATTTGAAAGGCTCGGACTGTTGGAAAACGCTCAATTCTCTTCTGAGGATGCACAAAAAGACGCTGTCCTATATTTGCAGTTTTTAGCTTCCGGCCAGTCATATGCTGAAGAATTTTTCCTCCCGTTAAACAAGGTTTTGTGTGGGCTACCTGTGTCAGCGCCTGTTGCTACAGAAATTTCAATCAGTGAAGCCGACAAAGAGCTCCTGGAAGGCTTGTTATCAGCAGCTATAAGTCACTGGACGGCCATTGGAGAGTCAACCATTGAAGGATTCAGAGGCAATTGGCTGGTACGTGATGGAATATTAAGGGAGGAGGAAAACCATTTTGAATTAATAGTCGAAAAAAGGGTATATGATATTTTGTTAAATCAGTCACCTTTTTCATTTTCGATTATTAAATTTCCATGGATGGCAAAGTCCTTAATGGTGTCATGGACTTATTGAATTATTCGAATAGCTCTTTTCTGGTATTGATTTTTTAAATAACTTTATTGCATATCTCCCGATGTGTATTTCCTCCAGGTTCCCGGATTTGAAAACTGAAATTCTTTTCTACATAATTTTTCAGATTACAGAAATAATTCTTTGGGTGCCGAGGAGAAGTTGGCAGGGTGCTTTGTAATGTCTTGCGGAAAGGTAGGATTGTAGCGGATATAATAATCAGAAAACTACTGCTCTTAATTCCATATAACTTTCTCAATGTTAAATCTTAAATAATGGATAATTACAAAAAATACTTGCTTTACCTCGTACTTATCATGACCTCATTGGCTTGTGATAAAGATCCGGATAATACCATTCCACCGGAGGAGGTAACGTGTGAAACCACCTTAACGGATATAGACGGGAATACCTACCTGGTGGTTAAAATCGGGGATCAGTGCTGGATGGCTGAAAATCTTCGAACCACGCATTACGCAGATGGAACTCCAATTTCTTTAGGCGAACCAGGGATGAGTCTTTGGGAAGATTACACCTCAAAATATTATTTCAATTATGATTCGCTGCATTTGGAGGAATTTGGAGCACTATTTGAATTATTGCTTGCTAAAAGCAAACTATACACCTGGGCAGCTGCGACCAATCTGGAGGGAGATGGTTCTGCAAATGGAATTGTCCAGGGAGTATGCCCGGATGGCTGGCATTTGCCAAATAAATCAGACTGGGAAGAACTCATCAATTTTGTGGGAATAGAAACCGCGGGTCAAAGTTTGAAGTCTGACAATCCTGTGTATTGGAATAACGATATACCGGATATGGAAGGTACGGATGAATATGGTTTCAATTCCATTGCCAGTGGCGGGAGAGATTCCTTTGGAGCCTGGTATATCTTTGATCTTTATGCATTCTATTGGAGCTCTTCTACATTCGAGGATGAAAGTTGGAGGGTGTGGACACCTTTTTTGGTCAATTACAGCAAGGAAGTTCAATGGTTGGGGTACAGTAAGTCTAATTCGTTTTGTGTGAGATGTGTAAAAAACAAGTAATTTTATTTCAGAGGGTTCATTGATAAATACAAATTTTTTCATCCCAAACTAACACAGAACTACAGCACCCGCTTGAACATATTATGAGAAAAACTATAAAAAATGGCGAGGCAAAGAGTTCATTGTCCAAAATGTAATGGTACCGGGAAAGTAACCAGATTCGGGCGAGACAGGGTCCTTGGTAAAAGGGTCAAAATGGAAGTCGCATGCCTGAATTG
This sequence comes from Bacteroidota bacterium, assembly GCA_008501835.1. GTDB lineage: Bacteria > Bacteroidota > Bacteroidia > Chitinophagales > Saprospiraceae > BCD1. The sequence continues at coordinate 3,986 of QQUB01000742.1, read as the reverse complement.
TAACGGCACAGGAATTGTTGAAAAAATTAAATTTGACTTGGGACCGAAGTTGGTAAATAAGAAAATATTAAGGCAGGTGCAAAAAGACAGGGATAGGCAAAAGGAGGAAATACTGTCTCAAAACCTTGAAAAATTGCGCAATAAGGAGCAAGAAAAATTCAGTAAAGAGCAACAACGGGAAAGGCTTAATTTGGCCATTAATATTTTATTGTTTTTGGTGCTTGTTTTGATTGTTGTGGGGGTTTATAGGTGTTAGTAAGGAGGACATTGTGGTTTATGGATGCCGGAAGGATAGCGAAAGAAAGCTACTTTTGTAAAATTTTGCATGTTGGGTTTTCTGTTGTTTTTAATTCCGGATTAATGGCCTAATTCAAAGATATTAATTGCATTATGGATTATTTGAATTATTTTTTTCTTATGATTTTTTTGAATATATTGATTTTTTGAATAACTTTATTGCCGATCTCCCATTGTATAACCTCTAAAATACCCATATTCAAAATGAAAATCACGTCTATTTAGTTTTTCATGTTATATATGGTTTTGGTATTGGGCCTCTGTAGGGGGAGTTTGTGTGCTTTGGAGTGAGGGTTTCCTGCTGTTAGGGGCTATGGTGGAGGTGTTAAATTCTACCTGAGTAAGGTAATGGGCTCCGAGAGTTTAGTCAAGATGGGTTGGGATGGTAGGGAGATAAATTAAGGGGAATAGTTTGGCGTAAGGGGTGAGAATTTTGAAAATGAGTAGTGAGGAAGTGTTAATGTGCAGGTATGAAATTGTTAGTGTCAATTAATAGTAAAACCAACTGATAAATAATAAAACACACATGCCTTATTCAATTATTTTTCTACAGCAATCCACACCTGTAGCACAAACAGATACATTGGACGCTATCATAGCGATCTTGATTATTCTGTTGATTTTAAGTCTCATTACTGAAAAACTGACGGAATTAATAAAAAAGTACATTAAGATTCCCGATAAAGTGAACCGGTACAAGTGGTTAAAGAACATCGATATTGATACGGAAAAACAAGCAGCCCTGGCCAAAACAAAAAAGAAAGAAGTCACTCTATTGGCGGTTATGCTGGGCAGTCTGGTAGCCTTAATGGCCAAAGCCAGTTTTTTTGATTTGATAGGTGCTGACAATCCAAGAGAGGCCCTTTTCTGGGGTGAGGGCCAGAGTGTAGAAGGAAGTGTATTGCTCTTTGTGCTTGGGATTTTTTTTACGGGATTTTTTCTTAGTTTCGGCTCGGCATTTTTTCACGACCTTTTAGAATTGCTGTATTACGCTAAAAGCATGAAGCGAAAATTGAAGAAACCCGAAACCTTTTCTAAAAACAGCTTGCTCGCCACCCATGAATTCATCCACACTTCTGATATTCTGCTCGCCCGCAGGGCACTCGATAAACACAAAACGGAGTTAAAATCAAAATACAAAGATTTGATAGCTCACCTTCAAATAGGTGCCACAGTCAATGGTCAGATTGGGGTCATCGCTAATCTCACCGGCCCCAAACCAATAGATTTCCCAGATTTCTTCCCTGCGGATATTAATGGAGGACAAACGGCAAATGTAGCGGTGGAGTGCATCGTTTCCGAACCTGCAAAAATTCATGCAGGGGTCAGTTGGAAACTTGAAAACCAAGACAACATAGGCACTGCAGGTGCACTAGGGGCAGTCGTTGTATCTGCCCATACTGACAAAAAACTCTTGCTCACTTGCTCGCACGTAGTCACCGGGGGCACCAGTGACGATTGGGGCGGTTTTGAATTGGGAAGCAATACAGGTCTCCCCATTTCCATCCTGGAACACAACCATGAATTAGCGATAGGTAACCTGTTCTATGCCAAGCGGGACGATAAAAGCGATACCGCGTTAGTGGCCGTGGATGATATCTTCGACTGGGACAACATGCTGCCGAGTGGCAACCATTTGCTGGAGGCCCGCCCCTTGTCAGAAGGAAAAGACCTGAACCGGAGAGTGCGCTTTTTTAGCACTCAGAAAAACACGGAAATGGAGGGCGTCATCCATGTAGTAAAATCCAGCCACAAAGAGGTGGTCAAATACGATGATTTAACGATTCATGAATACACCGGGCTCATCGTTATTGGTAACAACGGAGGTGGGGCCTGGAGTACCATTAGCGAGAAAGGTGATTCAGGCTCTGTTATCTACGACAACCAGTTTCGACCGATAGGGCTCTTGATCGGGGGGAACAACCAATTCACATTTGCCCTGCCTCTATCAGATCTTCTAACAGCAACTAATTCTAAAATTTTTCAATCTCCAATCTCTTAAATTATGAAAAAGCTCTTTATTTTATTAGTGGTCTGGCTTTGCTCGGGCATGTTATTTTATTCTGCAAATGCACAATCTGACCTGTCAGACAGACTTCCACTGAGTGATGCAATTGCATATGTTTCAGCAGACGAAGAAAGGAAAAAGGCAATTTTAGCAGAATATAACACTTCCTTATCCCAATTGAAAAAAAATCCCTTCCTTAAAGACATCATCCCATCCACTTTTCAAGAGACTGATTTAAAAAAAGATCCAGACTTTATCACTTTCAATTCCGAAAGTGGGCCGGGGTCTACCCTTACTGATCCATCCATTGTAGCCGATGCGCTGGCCACCTTTATTGCCACCCGTTTCCGTGAAGAACTGACCATCTCCTTTTTGCACAGCTTCCGTGAAAAACTAAGGGTTGACTCCACTCTCATTTATAGCTTTCCCAACACCAGGACATTTATGCTCACCGGAGACCCTTTTAATTACAAAGTGTTTGTAGCATCGTTGCGTGGGGCACTAGATGAAGATATCAAGGAGTTCTCAGGCAACCTTCCGAATTTATTGAAGCACATTAAACCCAAATTAGACTTAAGTCAAGATGAAGGAAACCTATATGACCTGTTCATAAATATGTACGAACCTTCAGTGAATTTTATCAAATCTCCTTCCCATTCATATAAAAACATATTGACATTGATTTCTCAACTGGAGCAATCCAAAGTCATCGATCAAAATATTGTGAATGGTTTAAAAATAGCTAAGGTATTAATAAAGGAACTGGGCAATCGTTTTTATACTGACTGGGAAAAAAGTGTCGCTATTGCTAAATTGGGAAATGCAAAAGAAGCCAGGGTATTTATCGGGTTTGTCCTGGAAAAGCACGAAGAAAGTTTAGATCCTGATTTGAAAGATATTTTATTTCAAGCTGATAATAATAAAATAGCAAAAACAATAAGCTATATTCAGGATATTGTTGCTCATAGTTCATCCTTGTTCCAAGAGATTAATACTTTAAAAGAAAAGGCGAGAAGTGAGAAGCTTTCTTTTGCTGATTACGAACCGCTTATTCTCTCAACCTTATCCGTTTTTAAAAATATTTTGGACGATGACCTGTTTTATATTATTGGAAAACCAGAACCAGCCTCTTTAGACATTACCCTGAACAGGTTAGAAACCTCCGTTCATTTCCTGATCAAACTGCATGCTGATATCAGCGAACGAGACTATGGCAAGGTAGTTGTCAATTCGCTCAATTTCATCAAGGAATTCATTCCGCAAGAAAAGCTTGACAAAAGCACGGCCATCAAAGAATTTGTCAAATACGCTAATTTTGCCATCAACATGGCCGGCGCCGAATCGGCAGAAGCCATGGTCAAGGCCTTGGAAAATGCCGCACTGCCCGCACAAAGTTGGCGCTTGAAACGCAACAGTTTTTGGAGCGTCTCGATCAACAGCTATGCAGGCCCTTTTCTAGCCAGGGAACATCTTTTTGATAATACTACTAACAGAGCATGGCTGACCGGTTTCACCGCCCCAATCGGGGTAACCTTTAACTGGGGGCTTACAAAAAATAAACAAGGAAAATTCTCATCCTACCCCTCCAAACTGATTATCTACAATGATATAGCAGCCGATACATTACTGCACTATGAAAAGAAGAGATTTTTTACTGGTCACACACTTTCCTTTCATGTTC
>QQUB01000070.1 GCA_008501835.1 Bacteroidota bacterium | reverse complement strand
TATCATTCAGGATGGCGATTCTTGAAGAGACATTATTCATGCCTTTGGATTGGCGTTTGAGCTGATGCTGGGTTTTGAGTGCCTTCGATCTTTCTCGGCCGATACCGTCGTCCTGGATGGTAATGAGTAAGGTGTCCTGGTCTTTTTTAGCGAGTTTCACTTCCAGGTTACCTTTATGTTCCTTGTATCGCAGGCCGTGCCATACAGCATTTTCAATATAGGGTTGAAGCAGCATAGGTGGAATTTCAAAAGCCTCTGCGTCTATGTCATCAGCAACCTGAAAAGTGTAATCAAATTTCTCTTTGAAACGGGCATGCTCCAGTTTGAGATATAGACCTATAAGTTCTATTTCATTGGAAAGCGGAATAAAATCCTTTTCGGAATTTTCGAGAACGGCGCGCATCAATGTAGAGAAATCGGTGAGGTATTTATTAGCTGCCCGTTCATCACTTTGGGCAATAAAACTGTTCACGGAATTTAATGCATTAAAAATGAAATGTGGGTTCATTTGGGTTCGCAAGGATTTCAGCGCTAGCAGGTTGTTGGTGATTTTGCGCTGGCGATTACTCTTGTACATCAAAAATACCGTAACAACAAGTAATGCAAGTCCTCCGATGAGGGAATAAATAATTAAACGTTGCCGACGATTGCTTTCTTCCGTAAGTTGTTGTTCCTTTTCGATGAATTCAATCTTGTTTTCGGTAAGTTCACGGTCTTTTTCAAGGATATTTATTCTGTTTTGCTGAAGGGCCAGTGCTTTATTGAATTGAGCGACATCTTCCAGTTCCTGTTCTTTTTGTTCGTAAAGGATATCCACCAGATCCACATATTTCTGGTAATTTTCAAGGGCATTATCAAAGTCACCTACATTCTTGTAAACTTCTGAAAGCCTCTGCAGGGCATCTTTTTCTGTTTCCAGGTCTTTTGCTTCGGAGGCTACCTCAATACTTTTATTGAGATAGGGGATGGCTTCGACATATTTTTTCTGAGAGACATATGCGTCGGCAATATCAAAATTGAGTGCCTGGGTGGTCAGGGTGTCTACTGATTTTTCAGGAAGAGATTCCACTTTGGCGAGATTGGCCTTTCTAAGGTTGATTTCCTTGTCCAGTTGATTGCTGCTGCGGTAATAATCGGCCATGCGCTGATTTTGTACAACTTCCTGTTGAACACTCTGCTGCTGGGCAACATCTATTGAATTACTGTAAAACCTTTCCGCATTGCTCGCATCTCCTTTTTGGGCATATATCTCCCCGATTTTTGTGTTCAGTTCAATCACTTTATCGGGAAGATTTCGCTTTTCGGCAATTTTTAATCCATCATTATAAAAGTCCAGCGCCTGTTCGTTTTGCCCTAATGCTCTGTGGTTATCCCCAAGTAATTCGAATAATTTCACTTTTTGAGCATGACTCAATTTGCGTTCTTTCTGAAGAGGAGAAAGAATATCGTTGCTTAAAGGAAAATTTTTATCCAGGCTAAAACTTTCTGCCAGTTTGAGTTTGGTCTCCAGAATTTCTGAATCAGATCGCAAATCTTTTAGCGCAATCTCATAATTGCTTGCTGCCAGATCATAGGCTTTCCAATAGAAGTAAATATCACCCAATAAATTGTAGGAAGCTGCTGTTTCGCTGCTGCTGCGCAGTTTTTTGGAGTCCAGTGTTCTCAGGGATTCTTCTACATACTGGATGCTTAAATCGGCATTGGTCTCCAGGTAATATCTCGCTGAATCAAGAAGCTGGTCAAATACAAGATTTTTGTTTTGGGAAATACTTTTTCGGCCTTCCTCCACAGTTTGCCCATGCATTGCAAAAGTTGCAAGGCAAAACAAAATCATCAATATGGAGGAAAGTCTTAAAGTCATTTTTTTAATGGTTAATATAAATACTATTTTTCTGAAAAATAGTATTTGTTCGAGGCCCTCATTCGTGCCATTCATTCCACAAAAGCATTCGTGTATTTGTGGCTAATTCCTCTTCAAATCTACACACTTTTATTTTCATTTAAAAATGGCCATCTATGGATATTAACATTAATATTTCCATAAAAACCAGGTTGGCTCACTGAAGTAGATACTTGCCTCAATCACTGTTACTCCTGGCTCATTTTGCATTTTCCCCGGCATTTTCCATCCATACCTTTGCCCTGAATTAATGAAGTTGTTACAAAATAACTCACTTGGCTATAAAATGATCTTTTAACCGAATATTTCGTTATGAAAAGCCTCACTACGCGTTGCGTGGCATCATTTTTCAAGCCTCATCTTCGGCTAAAATCTCAATTTTCTATCTCAAGCAGCCATTTTATACCAACTTCAATTTAAATCATCATTCAAATTAAAAACAGATGAACCGTCCTTGATTAAATCATCATTAAACACCCAAGGGAATGATTATTTAATCATGGTAAGCTCCATCTGACCGTTAAATTATTAAAAAATAAACAGATGAAATTCAGAATTATTATTCTCGCGCTCTCACTGATACCTCAATTACTTTTGGCCCAGCACATGGGTAATCAAAATTATGTAGCCACCAATAGCCGGGCTCATGCTCGTGCCATACAGCCATCACCTCATGTTACTTTGGAAGTCAATGCCATGATGAATGTGAAGGCATCCTCCTATACTGCCGTCTTCAACGTCACCCAGGTAGGAGAAACCTCAGAGTCAACCAATTCACTGATCAACTCCAGGATCCAAAAAATCGTCAGTGGAGCTCTTGAACTGGGGCTTGATCAGGAGGATATCCACGTGGATATGATCTCTTTTGTGCCGGTTTATGAAGTCGAGGTAGAGAAAAAACTATTCAGCAAAACCTATAATGAAGTTCCCAAAGGGTTTGAGATCCAAAAGAACATCCATATCAATTACCGCAAACACGGCATCCTGGACCACATCATAACTTTATGCGCCGATAATGAAATCTACGACCTGGTTAAGGTGGATTATTTCGTAGATGATCTCGAAAGTGTTTATGACTCTCTCCAGCAGGCGGCTTTAAGAGTTGTTGAATCCAAAAAGGCATTCTACCAGGCGGTCGGCATGGATTTTGAGCAATTCAATATGATCTTTTCCGAAAAAAGAGCAGCCATTACCCCACATGATGCCTATTCCAACTACCAGGCTTTCAGCAGCTACTCTCTTGATGCAGTTAAACAAAAACAGGGACTCAAAGAAGTAAAAAAGAAAACCTCTTTGTTCTACAACCCTATTTCCTATAAAAATTTCGATGTAGTCATCAATCCGGAAATTAATGAGCCGGTCGTTCAATTCACCTTAAACGTCAAGGTGCATTACAGCCCGAAGCCACAGCAGCCCAAGGTAAGGGAAGTTGTCAAGGAAAAGAACAGGTATTTCATGCTTATGGAGGATGGGAATATGAAGGAGTTGAAGGTGGAATGTGAGGATTGAGGCAGTTTTTAGTCAGCAGTCTTCAGTCCACAGTCTGCAGACTGCAAGAAATTATTCAAGGTTTTGCCTTTGCCATGGCTCAGGGATGCAAGGCGACACCTTGTCGAAGAAAACCACTTTTCTCAAAAAATCATTACTTTTATAAACCCTTTAAAAATATCGACAGCTATGAAAAAATTAATATTTCTAACCTTAATTACTGCATTGATTTTCTCCTGTAAACCGGATGATCAGCCCGTTCCGGAAGGAGAAGTTAGTTTCCATCTGCTGACCTCATTTGAGACTTTTGATAATTTTAAAATTCACGAGGCATCGATTTTGTGGGACAGCAATGTTTACCTTAGTTACGATGATCTGGAGGCGTATGATCCTGATTCCTATAGTTTTAAATTATCTGAGGAAGCCATTGAATTTCTCGACAGTCAGGAGTTTGATGTGCATGGGACGGGGTTTGTTGTTGTGGCTGGAGAAGAGCCTGTTTATACGGGGTATTTTTGGCCGGCTTATTCATCTATGTCCTGCGACTGGCTGGTAGCAGATCCTTTGATGGCTGAAATAACCGGGGAGTTGCGAATGCGACTTGGTTACCCGGGAGGAGGATTGGATGGCATGATCCCTGATAAACGGAATACGGATATTATCCTGGATATTTTCAGGAGGGATGGAAAATTGATTGAATGATTTAGTGGTATTCCTCCAGGGTTTTAAACCCTGGAGGACTTCTAGTATTTGCTGATTCTTTAGGAAATTTGTATCTTAAATACCATATTTTAAATAAATAGGGTATGCAGAAGTTTCAATTTTTGAAGATATCTGTTTCCAAAAGGATTGCGAAATTTTTGGTTCTGTTCCTGATTGGGGCAATAATCACAGCCTGTACCGAGCTCAATTTATCAAACTCAGGAGAGGTGGGATTTGAAATGACCGAACTTTCAGATATTACTTTTGTGGATACATTTAATATCACTTGTCACTACGACTCTACTGAATTTTTGTCTGTGGCAGACTATCCTCCTGTTTTTATCGGGCGATTATCAGATACCGTCTTGATAGATCATCGTTCAGAGTTTAGTGATTATTATGAATATTCCTGGACACAGTATAATGCCCCTGATCTGTTTGCTCTGGAAGTTTTGGTAGATACCACAAGGATAATGCCCAATTCAAATCCAATCACACTTCCGGTGCCAATTCCCGGAGATATTATTGATCCAACAGAAAGGCAGGGATTTTGTGCCTACCCTGTTTTTATGATGAACCAAACCAGCGATACCATTTCCGTTGGGTATGGGAAGTTTATTCCTTTGATCCTGGAAGCAAAGGATAGTACAGGAAACTGGCGCCCTCTGGAGGTAAGTTATATTTATGACTGTGGAACAGGGCTCAACACTATTTTCCTTCCTCCGGGAAATACGCTGATTACATCCTGCAAAATATATCAAGGAGATTACCAAACGTCCCTCAGATTGAAATTTGGGTTTGAGTGGTTCAACTATTCCAATCAATTTACCGGATCAATCGACTATGGTCAGTTTGAGTTGAAGAAGCGGGAATGATTTTGAATAAATTATAAAGACAGAAGCCCAAAAGTATTTGAAACTTTTGGGCTCCTGAAAATTGTTTAAACTAAAAATAAGGCTATCCGCTTCCCTTTACATTAGTCATCTCGTCAATACGCTCTTCCGGGACGAGCACCTTATGTGTTTTTTCTACAATGATCTCTTTTTCCAGTTTAAATGTTCCGGAGGCTTTAATATCCTCGCTTGAAGCGCCTACTTTTACAACATAAGTTCCTGCATCAGCAATCCACGCAGAACGGCCAGCATAAAAAGAACTGAGATCCTTTGAAGATAATTTTATGCTGATAATCTGTGTTTCTCCCGGTTGCAGCAGTTTTGTTTTGCCAAAGCCTTTCAGTTCGATAACGGGTTTGTCAATGGTGGATAAAGGTGCTGAAAGATATAGTTGAACCACCTCCTTTCCGGCCACTTTCCCGGTATTCGTAATGTCGATGGATACGGTCAGTTCTTCTTCGAAGTTTTTGGAACTTAAAGAGAGGTTGTCAAACCTGAACGTGGTATACGACAATCCAAACCCAAAGGGATAAGCAGTTTTGGAACCAAAAGAATTGAAATAACGGTATCCGACGTAAATACCTTCTTCATAAACAACCTTCGAATCTTTCCCTCTGGACATTCTTCCCATGAACTCTTCCTTTGCTCCGGGGAGTTCTTCTCCGGGAAAGTTTTTGGCACTGGAAATATCCGAATAATGCATAGGGAAAGTAGTAGCCAGTTTACCAGATGGATTGATTTTTCCGGTCAGGATATCTGCCAGGGCGTTTCCTGCCTCTTGTCCACCTTGCCAGGCCAGAACAATGGCGTCAACCTCATTTCGCCAGCTGGCAGTTTCGACCACATTGCCAATGTTCAGGATCAAAATGACTTTTTTGCCATGGGCATGATAGGCTTTACTAACCTTTGAGATCAGTGATTTTTCTTTGGCAGTAAGTTTGAAATCTCCTTCCACTTCACGATCCGTTGTTTCTCCTGAATTGCGCCCGATGGTAATTAAAGCGACATCTGTTATCTCAGCTTTTGTGTTTAGTGTCTGACCATCGAGCGGCATTTCAGGGACCAATGGAGGTAATTCCATGAATGATTTTCTTTTGGGTTGTTTGGCTTTTTCTTGCTTAACCCATTCGCTGTAAATGGTTTTCAGGGTAGGCTCTACCGGGAAACCAGCATTTTCCAATCCTTCAACCATCGAAATGGTATAGGCTTCGTTGACATCACCACTTCCACTACCGCCCGAAATAAAATCATATGAACTCACACCATAAGCTGCGATTTTAATCCCGGGTTTTGAAAATGGAAGTGCTTTGTTGTTTTTAAGTAATATGGTTCCTTCTGTCGCAGCCTGGCGTGCAATGATGGCATTGGCTTTCAGGTCTGGTTTGTCAGAATATTCATATCCTTTGAAAACAGTGGAATTAAAAACTACCTTCAGGATACGTGAGATGTTTTCATCCAGGGTTTCCATGGGTAATTCGCCGTTTTTAACAGCATCGGCTATTGCCTTTGCTTGCTTGGGTGATCCAGGCATGATGAGGTCATTGCCTGCTTTCATCTGCTGTACAGG
>QQUB01000598.1 GCA_008501835.1 Bacteroidota bacterium | reverse complement strand
CCATATTTAAATAAGCTTCTGTTCGGGAATCAGTGACCGGTAAAAGACTATCATCTGACATTTTAACCATTGACTTTTTTTGTCTGCGAAATTCAATTACGTGATTGGTATTAATCAGATCCTGCCTGTTGATTCTGAAAAAACTGAATTCGGATAATAACTGGTCGTATAAGCCAAGAGTTTTGGAAACGACATATTTTTCCCCGTTCTTCATGTGAAAATTGGTGTAGTTCCCATCTGCTTTACACCTTACTACATCAGTCAATTCCACAAATACATATCCCGTACTGCAAGGAAGTGTTAACTTATTGAAGGTGTTATTCATATTACTTTTTAAAAGGGCGTATTTCATTCGTTGGGAAACATCTTGTTTTTTATCAACTACTTTCTTTATGGCGTTTCGGAGTTCCTCCAGGTCAATAGGTTTCAGAAGGTAATCAATAGCAGAAAATTTGAATGCCTTAATGGCGAATTTGTTATAGGCTGTTGTGAAAATCACTTCAAACGGTGGCTCTGGGAAATATTCGAGAAGTTGAAATCCGTTTTTTTCCGGTAACTCAATATCTAGAAAAACAATATCCGGTTTTTTGTGAAGGATTAGTTTGATGGCATCATCCACCATCCCTGCAATGCCGACAACTTTGATACCTTCGCAAAAATCATCTAACATGTTTTTCAGGGTTTTTTGGTTGCTTTCTTCGTCTTCAACGATTATTGCCTTGAGTTCATTCATATAATATGTTTTTTAAATAACGAGGGTAACCTGAGTTCCAGCTGGCTGGCTGTCATTCATGATGTCAGTAACTTTGAAGTAGGATTCTTCTTCCTTTAAGGTCGGGTGGTACTTATGGTGGATGGCCAATCTTTCTCGTATGGTGTATAAACCGGCAGATTTGTGTTCTTTAGATTTCCATTTTAAATATGATTGAGCCTTTTTTATGCCAATTCCATTATCAGTAACGATACATTTTATGAAATTGCTGTGTTTTTTAATTTCTATTGTTAAATCTTTTTCACCCTTTTTATGAAAAAGCCCATGTTTGAATGCATTTTCAATGACAGGTTGAATAAGTAATGGAGGAAGGTAATAATCTTCCGGCGTTTGTTTTATTTCTTCGTCGACAATTAAGTTTATTTTAACTTTATTATTGAAACGTAAATCTTCCAGTTTTAGGTATAATTTAAGAAACTCCAGTTCTTCTTCCAGTGATATCATTTTTTTCCCTGATTGTTCAAATACCGTTCTGATCAAATGGGCAAATTTTGACAGGTAAAACATTGCATTTTCCTGATCATTGGTGGTTAAAAAATGTTGTATGGCATTGAGTGAGTTAAAAATAAAATGTGGGTTCATTTGGGTTTGAAGTGCCTGCATAGAGAGTTCATTGACTTTTTGTTGGAATTCTCGCTTTAGGTTTTCTTGTCTCCTGATAATCATTAACCTGTACCGGTAAGCCGACCAGATCAACAGGAGTAATGAAGCAGTAATAAACACTCTAAACCACCAGGTTTTCCACCAGGGAGGATTTATCAAAATCCTTAAAGTAGCGGGAGTGAGGCTTGGTGTATCGTCCTCGTTAACAGCTTTTACAGAAAATGTATAATTACCCGGAGAAAGACCTGGAAAGGTAATATTTTCGGATGAAGTGGGTATCCAGATGTCAGAAATACCCAACATTTGATATTCATACCTGATATTCCCCTGTGCTCTATACCCAAGCCCCTGGTAATCGATTCTCAAAGTATTCTGATTGTAGGATAATTCATATTCCCCAACAATCGAAGTATCCTGTCCCATTATTGAAAATCGGGTAATGTTTATTAAAGGAACGACAAGGTTTAGGCTTTCCTGGTTCAATGGAAAAGATACTATACCTTTTGATGTACCGGCCCAAACAGTCTGTTCATCAGTAATCACAGAAAAAACCTCGTTTGATGGTAATCCGTCATAGATGTTGTAGGTTTGAAATTGATCAGTTCCCATTTTTTTAACCTGAAGGCCACTATTGGAAGCGATCCATAAATTTCCATAACTATCTTCGTGCAGATCATTGCAGGTATTAGAATTTAGATGATTGTCCTTATTGTAGATTTTAACTATGGTATCATTTTTTAATTGAAAAATACCATTGTACTGTGTCCCTATCCAAATTGAAGAATCTTTGGTTTCAATGATTTCCTGAATGTTATAGGTAAATGGCTGTTCTTTGTATTGAAAGGGATATGTCTTGCCATCCCTATAAATAAAAATGCCTGATGAGGTGCCCATCCAGATACGACCCATATTGTCTTCATGCAAACAATTTGTACGTGAAGAGATTATGGTTTTTACAGAACTGAAATCTACAGAGGTCTCCAGGTCTGACAATGGGAGCATGGTGGTGAATCTGGAATTTGCTATCCAGAGAGAATCGTTGCTGTCGATCAGCATATCTTTAGCGGCACCGCTGTTTTTGAGGAAATTGCCAATTGAAAACAGACTATCCTTTGAATAATATATTCCATTATCAGTTGCCAGTAAAAAGTAATTCCCGGCCAGCATATTCAAAATTCTCCCTGAACGAACTGGTATTTCAATATTTTTAAGGGATGCCCCGTTTAACCCATTAAACAAGGAAATTTTTCCTTTTTTGTGCCCTGTGAAAATCGTTCCGTTTTTGGTTTTTGTTATGAAGTATGCCGGCTCATCTTTGTCAATTCCTGCTGGTTGGAGAAAGGAAAAAGACGGAATGACCCATATACCGTTTCCATCGGTTGCAAGCCAAATATTTCCCTCCCTGTCCTTAAAAATATTATTGATATCCAAACCTTCAAAAAAGTAGTCAAAGTCTCCGTTTTCCACACCTCCCGGATACATATGATCTACAACCAGACCTGCTTGGGTGGCCAACCAGCAATCGTCCCCAACAAATACGATATTGTTTACTTTGTAAGGGAATACAAAACTTTCATGGCTCAAAGTATTAATATCAACCGAGTGATAGGTCTGGACACAAGAGTATAATCTGTTATTTCCAAATGTGTAAAAAGAATAAGGAGATATATGAGACTGCAAGATCTGCATAGCCGCTAAAAAATCCTTGCCTTTTTGAGATGAATGGGAGAAGTCAGCAAATTTTATTTGAGAAGCAATATGGAAAAAATTGTAGACAAATTTGTTCGAATCAATTTCTAAAGCGGGATTTCTTTCTTCGGTAGAAACTGCAATTAATTTATCCTGAAAAAATTCAAATAAATTTCCTGAATATTTTTCGGGTAAATAATAGATGAAGGATGTATCCGGTACGGTGTCGTTTTGACAATTAAAAACATATCCGGAAATACCTACATCATAGGAAGTGATTTTGAATTGGTTTTGCTCTAATGTTTCTGAAAAATTGTGGATTACTCCATTATCAATAAAAAAGACCTGGTTGGACAGGTTGCTGAACCAAATTCTGCCTTCTGCATCCTTTCGGACAGTTACAATTTCATTGTCCTTCTGTTCAGGGTGTATGAAAGGTTTAAATTCCTTCCCGTCATATCGTACCAAACCATTTGAAGTTCCCAGCCAAACAAAGCCAAAGCTGTCCTGATTAATATCATAAACAGTCATGCTTGGCAAGCCGTCCTCATCAGTTAATTGCCAGTAAACCGGGTCCTGGGAAACAGCTTCGGGGAGCCAAAGAAATACACACAAAAACCCCAAAAAAGCAGATATTCTTTTAAGATTAGCTATCATTTTTCAGAGGTCATTTAAGGTCTTTTCATAGACAGGTAAAATTAAGTATATGTTTTCTAAATGATTAATTCCACTTTTGTTCCTGCAGCTTTACCATTGTTGTAAAGGTCAGATATTTTAAAAAAAGTATCACTTTCATTAAATTCCGGGTCATTCCTGTGCAAGAGTGAAAGCCGCTCTTTGGTTGCTTTTAAACCAGAAGACTTGTGTGGTTTTGCTCGCCAATTATCCAGCTTTTGAGTATATTTCATGCCAACCCCATTGTCTGTGATGGTACACTTCAGAAATTGATGATATTTTTCAAAGTGGATAACCAGCTTTTTATCTTCTTTTTTGTGAAAAAGTCCATGTTTAAAGGCATTTTCGATTATTGGCTGAATGAGTAGTGGTGGTAGTTGATAAAACGACAGATGGTTTTTCACCTCTTCAGATAATTCAAAAGAAATATCTATTGTATTATTAAATCTCAGATCCTCCAGGGATAGATACACTTTCAAAAAATCAATTTCCTCCTGAAGACTAATGAGGTTTTTCTTTGATTGTTCGAATACAATGCGGATTAATCTGGCAAATTTAGATAGATAATGCATTGCTTTTTCCTGGTCATTGGTGGTCAGAAAATGTTGAATAGCATTGAGGGAATTGAAAATAAAATGAGGGTTCATTTGAGTTTGAAGAGCTTTTAAACTTAATTCGTTTACTTGTCGAATTAGTTTATCCTGCCTTCTGATATTCCGAATTCTTATAGATATTGCAAACCAGACAGTCCCAATTACCAATACGCTCATCAAGGTTAAAAACCACCATGTACTCCACCATGGAGGAGATATGATTATATTAATTGAAGCAGGGGAAGAACTTTTTACTCCATCTTCATTGATAGCCACAACGTTAAAAGTATAATCTCCTGGCCTTAATCCTGGAAAGCGAGCATACCTGGTTTCAGTGGTTACCCAGGTACTGTCAATTCCAATCATTTGGTATTCATAAAGTATTTTTCCCCGGGACCTGTAATTAAGACCAAGGAAATTAATTTGCATGCTGTTTTGATCGTGTTTTAATTTGTATGAATGAGCAATGGAAGTGTCCTGCTCATGTATGGCAAAATTGGTAATAAAAATGGGAGGTGCGATCTGGTTATGGTTGTCGATATCAACCGGAAAAGAGACGAGCCCCTTGGAAGTACCAGCCCAAACAATGGAATCCAAGATTGTCATACAAAGTATATCATTTGAAGGTAAACCATCGTAAATATCGTATTTACTTATGGCGCCTTCTTCAAAATTTATGGATACCAATCCCTCTGGGGTGG
Organism: Bacteroidota bacterium; assembly: GCA_008501835.1. GTDB lineage: Bacteria > Bacteroidota > Bacteroidia > Chitinophagales > Saprospiraceae > BCD1. The sequence continues at coordinate 1,518 of QQUB01000598.1, read as the reverse complement.
CGACCCATACGTAATTTCCTCCATCAAAAAATAACTTATTACACCGGTTATCCGGAAAGGAACCCGTAGCAGTATAATGGTTGATAATTTGCCCATTTTTTATGGTTAATAACCCTTCAGAGCTGGTGGCCACCCATAGGGTGGAATCGGGTGTCTGAATAATATCTGTGATACTGTAATTCAGATGCTCCTCCTGGTAGTGGAATGGTTTAAGGGTGTCCTTTTCCCAGGAAAATAGTCCTCCTGTTGAACCTAACCAGACGGTACCCTCAAAATCCTCATGTAAGGCATATGTTCTTTGGTGCAGAACTCTATGGTCGGGTAGAATCTTGAAGTCTGAGTCTATCAAAATCTCAGTAGCTCTTATACGAAAAACTGAGTAACTATCGGCAAGCCATAAACTTCCTTTTCGGTCAAAAATGAAATCCTTTACAGAAGCTGCTGCCATAGTGTAAAGAGGCACTTTTTCATCTAAGGATTTTTTGAGAACCAGTCCTATGTCTGTGGCAAAATAATGTTGGTCGCGCTTTATGTATTTGTTAATTTTACCCAGTTTTTTGGGCAATTGGATGGTTGATTCTACAGGGCGTCCTGTTGAAAAATCAATTTGTTTAAATAAACCATCAGCATGCCCGATATTCAGGGTTTTTGATAATGAATTTGAGGAAAGGAAATGTACGGTTTTGCCATTGGTTATTCCTTCAAATTTTTTGATCTGGAAAGAAGGAACGATCAACATGCCTTTTTTATCAGTTCCAAACCAATAATTTCCTTCCTTGTCAATTAAAAGATTGGTTAAGTTATATTCATTAAACAATACTTCTTTTAATTCCATTGAATTTTTCAAATCGAAAATTCGCAGGCCATTTTTAGTCAATAACCACAACTGATCTCCGAAAATATATTGTTGATTTATCGCATAAGGAAGGGTAAATATTTGAGTATTAGAAGAATCCCTGGAAGCTAAACAAAAAGTATTGTTGAATTTGGCAATCAGGTTCTTGTTGTATTCGAGTATACTGCCAGAGGTACTGTTATAGGGCATATACATCGTTTTTTCCAGTTCTCTGATCAACGGATCAAAAGGAGCAGCAGTAATTTTTTTATTCGCCGAATGCAGCCCGTTTTGAAAACTGAAATCAGGAGAATAAGTGTATAAATATTTGGACCCGGCCCTGTTAATACAAGCAGAGTGAACCCCCGGGAGATAATAATTGCTTAAAGAATCTGATTCGATCCTCGTCAAGTCATTCCATAAAGGGATTATTTTTACTAAGGTGGAATCTGAGTGCTCAAGGGGTGAAATGGATTTTAAAATCAAATGGTCCTGAAATAATACATAGGAGCTTAAATTGAATTCAGAAGATAACTTATCGTTACCAAATTGATATACCGTATCTCTTTCAATAAAAAATAGTTGGTTGGAAAGGTCGCTGAACCAAATTCTGTCATAATTATCTTTCTGGACAGTTACTATCTCATTATCTTTTTGTTCAGGATGTTCGAAAAATTTAAATT